>CANRPB010000119.1 GCA_947632415.1 uncultured Bacilli bacterium | reverse complement strand
TTTTTTATTTCCATATCTATATCATTTAAATCTAAATGAACAACACTACTAATAAACATTTTATAAATATCTTGGTTATTTTCAAATAACGCTTTTAACATACGATCAAATGTTAAAGGAATCATTGGATGTTTAATTTCTAATTCTTCTAAATTGTCAATGTTAATTTCTTCTATCATAATTCTCCTTTCCCGCTAAATGCGCCTACATAATATATGATAGAATTTTTATTTTAAAAATCCTTCTTAAAATACAAAAAATCTGAAAAAATATCAAATTTATTAATTTTTATCAGATTTTTTTTAATTTTATAATATTTTTGAATATTGGAAAAAGTCGTAGAAAAAGTTTACTGTTAAGTATGATAGTGATAAGGCTATTATGAGATAAACAGCACGGGCTTGGTAGTATCTATTTTTTTTGAATACGTTTGTTATATTAATACTTTCAAGGGCCCATATTACTAGTGGTGTTATTATTAGATATAGTATTGTTTTAGCGCTCATTTTCGTACCTTGTAATTTGATTGATTCTTTCTAAATATACTGGGTCATTTTGATTTTCTTTGGTGTTTAAAAAGGATTCTATTATTTCGATGTTTTCTTCTATTGGTGTTTCTCCTGATAAGGCTATTATGTTTACGAAATCGTTTTCTTTGGCGTGAATGGCTTCTTTTTTGGTGTTTACTTTTCCACATCTTATTCCTTTTACTTTATTACATGCTATGGATATTCCAATCGCACTTCCACAGATGGCGATTCCGTAGTCTACTTCTTTGTTGGCTACTTTTTCTCCTAGTTTTATTCCATATTTGGGATAGTCTACTCTTTCTTCGCTATTGGTTCCGTAGTCAATTATTTCGTATGTATTTTTGAAGTAATTTTTGATTTGTTCTTTTGTTTTATATCCTCTGTGATCGCTTGATATTCCTATTTTCATTTTTTTCCTTTCTATTTGAATAATGACATTGGATTGAATCTTGTTCCTCCTCGGTATGGGGCTCCTCCTTGCCATGCTTCAAAGTGTAGGTGTGGTCCTGTTACACGTCCTGTTGCTCCGACTAGTCCTATTATTTGTCCTTTGGCAACGGTATCTCCTACTTTGGCTATTAGTTTTGACATGTGAGCATATGATGTATAGTAACCGTTGTTGTGATTGATGATGATGTAGTTTCCATATGATCCGTGCATTTCTGATGTTATGACTGTTCCATTGTCGGATGCATATACTGGTGATCCTAGTCCTGTTCCGGCTATATCTAGTCCTGTGTGTAGGGATCTAGAACCGTTAATAGGGTCAACTCTATAGCCATATGTTGATGAGATTGTGTATCCTTGATTGGTTGGCCAACCCCAGTTTTTTGTTCCTACGTTTGGTATTTCTTTATCACCATATATCATTAATTTAGAGATGGATGGTTTTAGTTCTTCTATGCTTTTTGTTGTTGTTGATGTAATAATTCCGTTTGTTATTTCTAGTTCTTTGCTTATTCTGTTTAGTCCATTTTCTCCTTCTCTTACGGTTTCATTGTTTCCTTTTAGTCTTGTTGTGTCGTATGTTATTTCTGTTGTGAAGGCGCTTTCTTCGTCTTCGACTGTGTATTGTTTTACAACGATTTGAATCTGGGGATTGGTTACGCTTATTGTTACTTTTTGTCCTGGAAATAATAAGTTGTTTACATTGGTGAATGTTGGATTTGATAGTAGAAATTCTTGAGCACTTATTTTATTATTAAAGGCTACTGTTTCAATTGTGTCATCTTCTAATACGGTGTATTCTGATTTTTGTTCTTCTTTTCCAAATAATAAGAATTTTGATAGTTCTTCTTTGTCGGTGTATATTTTTTCATTTATGGGAATGTTTGTTTCTTTTACTGTGATGTTATTTTTTATATAGACGCTTTCTATTTTTGTTCCTGTTGTTTCTATTTCTTTTTGGGTTTTGTTTTTATAGGCTTCGTAGGCTTCGTCACCGGCATATGTTTTTATAAATGTTTCTATGGCGTCGTTAAAAATGTTTTGGTCAATTACATATATTTTTATTTGTTTTTTTGTTTCTTCTGTTTCTTCTGTATTTTCTACTGTTTCATTTTCTACTTCGTCATTTTCGGTGTATGTTTCTTCACTGTCTGTGTATGATGATGTAATTGTATATTGATACCCTTTTATTGTAAATGGTTTTTTTTCTTGAATTTTTTGGTATATATTTTCAACGTTGTCTATTTTTGTTTCGTAGGCAATATTTTCTTTTATGTCTAAACCATTTGGGGCGTATATTGTGTCGACGTTATATTCGCTTTTGTATTCTTCATTTTCGTTGTCTATGTATTCTTCTAGTTCTTGTTTGGATTTTATCATTCCTATTTGTTCTCCATCTAAGTAGACTTTATAGTATGTTTGGGGAACTTTGTCTTTGGTTTTTGATAGTTCTAAGTAAAGTATAGTTACTGATATTAATAGAGTTAATAGTATTATTCCTATTTTTTTCATTTAATCACCACTTATGTTATATATTATAATAAAATTTAGTTATAAAATCAAGTCAATGTTTTGTA
>CANRPB010000118.1 GCA_947632415.1 uncultured Bacilli bacterium | reverse complement strand
AATGAATTTTTATCACTAGATAATTCGATTATAATAATAAATTTAGTTGAAAAAATCTATATTTATCAAGATAAGAAGATATTATATTTACAAAAAATACTACATAAAAAGTATCAGGAGATAATTTATGCCATTATTCACAAGTTAATTTTGCATATAATTCAAACAAAATTGAAGGTAGTAGATTAACTAGTGAACGGCCATATTTAATACATCTTCTTTTATTTCTAAAAGTAATGAATTAATTAAATTAGACGATTTAATTGAAACTAAAAATCATTTTAAACTATTTGATTATATATTAGATAATGTAGATGAACCATTAACTAAAGATATGATAATTGAAATGAATAAGATATTAAAAAGAAATACTATTGATGAAGAAAATCCTATGTATAATGTTGGTGGATTTAAAGTTATTTCTAACATTATAGGTGTTGTTAATGTTATTAATACAACCGCACCAGATGATGTAGAAAAAGAAATCGAAAAATTATTAAAAGAATATAATTCTAAAATTAATATTACTCTAGAAGATATCGTTGATTTTCACTTTAGATTTGAAAAAATTCATCCTTTTGGAGATGAAATGGATGTGTCGGAAGAATAATAATGCTTAAAGAATGCTTAAAAAATAATATTATGCCATTTATTGTATTAGATACTGATAAAACTTATTATATGAGAGGTTTAAAAGAATATGAAAATGATAAAATGTTTTTAATTGATACCATAAAACACGAACAAGATTTATATGAATTAATTTGTGAAGATTTATTAAATTTTGAAATAGAAGAAGATAATTAAAAAATCATCATAATATAAGATGATTTTTATCTTCTTTAAGAAAAATTTATGTTGTTAATAGTGTAAAAAAGTGTCAAAGAGTTTCGCAGAAGTATATTACTTCTGCGAAATTCTTTACCCTAAAATTATTTTATCATACATCCTTAAAAAGTCAATAAAAACAATAGATTTTAACGTATTAAATTTTAATTAAAAATAGTATTTTAAAAATAAATTTAAAAATTAAAAAAAATTTTAAAATTACCAATTTGCCCAGTAAAAACAAGGAATTTTGAGTTTTGAAAAGTTCGCAGAAGTAATATACTTCTGCGAACATATGAGTATAATTCATTTTACTTTAAGGAGTTGATGTGATAATATTATGGTACAATAGTAGTGTACTATAATAAAAGAAGATTATAAATAATAGTAAATTGTTAATAGTAATTAATGAAGTGAAAAAAATAGAAAGGATGAAGTATTTATGAAGAAAAAAAAGAAAGGTTTTACCCTTATTGAGTTATTGGCAATTATAGTTATTTTAGCAATCATAGCAGTAATAACAGTACCAATAATATTAAACATAATAGAAAATTCAAAAAGAGGAGCCGTAATAGATAGTGCATATGGCTATAAAGACTCCATCAATAAATATTATGTAACAGAATTAGCAAATAATCCAGAATTTGCATTATCAGATGGGAAATATACAGTAGGTGATGATGGTTCTATAACAAGTGGTGAAAATAAATATGAAATACCATTTACAGGAACAAAACCAAGTGGAGGAAAAGTAACATTAAAAGATAATGTTGTGACAGATGCATGTCTTGTTATTGATGATTATGCAGTAGAACTAAAGGATGGAAAATTTACAACTGATGGAAAAGGTGATTGTAATGGATCTTTAGTTGGTGGAAATGGTGAAGAACAAGGAGATGATCCTAGTGTATCAGAACCACAATCATTTGCAACAGATTCTTGGGAAACAATAGTTGATGCAGTAAAAAATGATAATACTGGAAACTATAAAGTAGGTGACACTAAAACAGTAGATTTAGGAGAACTTGGACAACGTACCTTAAGAATAGCAAACACCTCAACTCCAGAAGATTGTCAAAATTCAGAATTTTCTCAAACAGCGTGTGGCTTTGTATTAGAGTTTGCAGATATCATAACAAACCATGAAATGAATCCGCCGGCTGGAGTTGATGAATTTGGTGATGAATATGGTACAAATAAAGGTGGTTGGCGTGATAGTGAAATGCGAAAATACTTGAACTGTTCAACTAGTGACACAAGTCTAACTAAAAATGATAATTTATCTTGTAATGGTTTTGATGAAACTACAATATATGATTTATTACCAGAAGAATTAAAAAAAGCCATAATAGATACAAGAGTAGTATCAGGGCATGGTTCAAGTGATTTGGAAAATTTTACAACAACAGATAAGATATATTTACTTGCGACCGCGGAAATATGGGAAAATGGAAGTGATAATACAATTGAAGATGATACAGCCCGAGATAAAACAAGGCAATTAGATTATTATAAGGATGTAACAACAAACAGTTTTGAAAAAGTCATTAAAAGTAAAAGTGAATGGTGGTTGCGTTCGGCCTATTCTTCTAATAGTACTAGTTTCATGAGTGTTTACGGCGTCGGTTGTTGGAGCGGCTACTATTCCCATGATGCTAATGGTGTCTCTCCAGCCTTCCGAATTGGTAATCCAGAATAAATAATAAAAAAATTATCCTATTAAAGTAGGATGATTT
>CANRPB010000117.1 GCA_947632415.1 uncultured Bacilli bacterium | reverse complement strand
ATCAATAGAATATGGAAAAAATATCGAAAAAATAATCGACAACTTAAAAAAACAATAATGTTTAAAAAGTAAAAAAATAAAAAAACGTTTATAAACACAATAAACATTATGAAAATAAGGTGGAAAAAACGATTATTCACCCCTTTATTTATAATGTTTTTTTGGAGGTAAAATGATCAAAAAAATAATATTTGACTTAGACGACACATTAATTATGTGGAAACCAGAATACATAAAAGCCCTAGACAAAACAATAAAAAAACACCACATAAAAGAAGACAAAGAATTCATAAACAATCTAATCGATTCCTATGAAGAACACTTCGATACATACGACCCTAAAATATTACTCGACTACATAAACCAAAACATAACAGAAAAAATAACCATGGAATTTATAGAAGACTTCCTATATCACATCGGCTTTTGCAGTGAAACAGATGAAGATACCATCGATACATTAAAATACCTAAATCAAAAATACGAACTAACCGTATTAACCAACTGGTTTACAAATGCCCAAATAAACAGACTAAAACATGCCAAAATCGATAAATACTTTAAACAAATAATTGGAGGAGAAAAAACAATCAAACCAAACAAAGAAAGCTTTATTGAAGCATGTAAACCATACAAACCAGAAGAATGCATTATGATTGGAGACAACTACAAAATAGATATCCTAGGAGCACACAACGCTGGCTTAAAAGTAATATATCTAAATAAAAAAAATAAAGAAAATGACCTAAAATTTAAAGAAATAAAAGAACTAAAACAACTAAAAAATATATTATAGGAGGGAACTATGGAAATAAACAAATATATTGACCACACTAATCTAAAAGCCCAAGCAACAAAAGAAGACATAAAAAAACTATGTCAAGAAGCAATAGCCAATCACTTTGAAACAGTATGTGTAAATCCATATTATGTATCATACGCAAAACAAGAACTAAAAGAAACCAACGTTGAAGTATGTACAGTAATAGGCTTTCCACTTGGAATGAACACAACCGCCGTAAAAGAATATGAAGCAATAGTAGCCGTAGAAGACGGAGCCGACGAAATAGACATGGTTATAAATATCGGTGCCTTAAAAGAAAAAAACTACGATTATGTAAAAAAAGAAATAGAAAATATCAGAGACGCCATCGACGGAAAAACACTAAAAGTAATCATAGAAACATGCTACCTAACCAAAGAAGAAATCATCAAAATGACTGAAATATGTAACGAAACGTACGTAAACTTCATCAAAACATCAACCGGCTTTGGACCAAAAGGAGCCCAACTAGAAGACGTAGAAATAATCAACAAAAACAAAAACGAAATTTTAGAAATAAAAGCAAGCGGTGGAATAAAAACTTATGAGCAAGCAAAAAAAATGATTGAAGCAGGAGCCACAAGACTAGGAACAAGTAGTGGAGTAGAGATAATGAAAGAAAGCAAAGGAGAAAAAAATGAAACTATATGATGAACTAAAATGGCGTGGATTAATTAAAGATGTAACCAGCGAAGAATTAGAAGAAAAACTAAATAATGGAGGCATGACCTTTTACATAGGAACAGACCCCACAGCCGATAGTATGCATATTGGACATCTGTCATCATTCCTAATATCAAAACGCCTAAAAGACGCCGGACATAACCCTATCTTGCTAATAGGGGGCGCCACAGGACAAATAGGCGATCCCCGTCCAACAACCGAACGCGCAATGATATCAAAAGAAGAAGTAGAACACAACTTCAAATGTTTAAAAAAACAAGCCGAAGAAATATTTGGCTTTGAAGTAGTAAATAACTACGACTGGATTAAAGATATAAATGTAATAGACTTTTTAAGAGACTATGGAAAATATTTCAACATCAACTATATGTTAGACAAAGACATAATCAGAAGAAGATTAGATAATGGTATTACCTATACAGAATTTTCATACATGCTACTACAATCATTAGACTTCCTCCATCTTCACGAAACAAGAAACGTAAACCTACAAGTAGCAGGCTCAGATCAATGGGGAAACATAACCGCTGGAGTAGATCTAATCAGAAAAAAAACAGGAGATGAAGTCTATGCCTTCACAATGCCACTAGTAACAACCAAAGACGGAAAAAAATTTGGAAAATCAGAAGGGAACGCCCTATGGTTAGACAAAAACAAAACATCAAGTTATGAACTATACCAATACCTAGTTAATGTAGAAGATGAAATGGTAATAGACTACCTAAAAATATTTACATTTCTAACCAAAGAAGAAATAATAGATATAGAAAAACGACACAAAGAAAATCCACACCTAAGAGAAGCCCACAAAACATTAGCCCGTGAAATAATCACATTTCTACACGGCAAAGAAGAATATGAAAAAGCCATAAAAATAAGCGAAGCCCTATTTAGCGGAAACATCAAAAACCTAAAAGTAGATGAAATAATGATTGCATTCAAAGACATTCCAAACTTTGAAATAAAACAAGAACAATCACTAATAGATCTACTAGTAAATAACAACATTACCTCAAGTAAAAGAGAAGCAAGAGAATTCATAAATAGCGGAGCAATAACAATAAACGATGAAAAAATAACAGACGAAAATAAACAAATAACCAAAGACCTTGCCATTGAAAATAAAATACTAATAATAAGAAGAGGAAAGAAAAAATACTATCTAGGAAAATTTATATAAGAGAATTTTTAAATAATTAAGTGATTAATTTTTAAAATATTCTCTTTTTTT
>CANRPB010000116.1 GCA_947632415.1 uncultured Bacilli bacterium | reverse complement strand
AGTTCACAATATGTAATACAACCCGCGTTCGAATAACCAGTCAATTGACTTTCAATATCAATTTTATCAAAAGGAGAAATTTGATGCCAAACTGGTACGTGGATCGAATTAGTAAAGTAATCGCGATCAGAAACATTAGGAATTACTCCGTATTTTTCGCGAAAACGTTTAAGAGCGGTATGACAAAGACTTTCGGCCGGAGTAAGGTAAACTCCAAAATTTAATTTATATTGTTCTTTAAATTCTGCGCATCTATCTTTAAAAAGTTTATAAATCTTCTTTGCAAGTTTCATACCTTCTTCGGTTGTATGATCTGTACCAATAAGTATTTGTAAACATTCCGCAAGAGCTAAGCTACCAATAGCTAAAGTTCCATGACACAAAGCACTACGAGTAGTTTTACCATCGTAACCAGCCATTAAATGATTTTCATACATGAATTTTGCACTTTCAGCTGGTTGCGCACAGATATATTCAAAACGCTCAAGAAGCATGTCTTTTGCTTCATGAATTTTTTGATCGAGAAGATTCATAAACGAATTAATGCAAGAATCATCTCCACTTGGGTTATTTTCCCAATATTTTTTTGCTTCCATTGCAATGGTAGGAAGAATGATCGTTACAGGACAGATATTTCCTCTTCCATCCTTTTGCTGACCAAGACCGTTTATATCCCAGCCATTAGCTGTTCTACAACCCCAAATATGTTCATATAAGGTCGTTAATCTTATATAGTTTCTTTATAAAACTTCTTTATATTACTATAAAGTTCAGACTATATCACACTCTTACTTTGTATTAACCTTAGCAAGAGCCCTATCTTTTCCAATCACTTGATTGTACTCTATTCACTTCTTCATATAAGTTTTTCTCTTATACTATGCTTTCGATAGTCGTTTAGCTTTTATCTTTATTCTTATTTTTTCATATTATTTTACTTCCTAAACAAGCAAAATTATAATAAATAAGAATAAAGAATTTAGCACAGAATTATCTAATTTAGACTTCTTCTGTTTAGATAGGTTTTCATAATATATTACTATATTATGCCACAGTTTTGTTTATGGTTGAAAAGTACGTCTTAGGGTCATTAATGTCATATCCTACATTACCGCTCCAATCGACATTAGCATAATTGGGATACAACCTAGTAGCGGTTGAACGGAGAGCCAATCTAAATAAATCATAATTAGGATCTCCAGGTTCTCTATTAATTCCTTTCATCATTTGAAAAATCTGGCAAGGAAAGATTGATGTTTTATGTAGTTTACCAAGTCCTTCTATTGATACATCAAGTAATGCTTTAATGATCATACGACCCTCTGGCAAAGTACACGTTCCGTAATTGATAGAAGTGAAAGGTCATTTTATTTGTTATCTTAAAGGCTTTTTATCCTTTAATTCTTATAATTTCTTATAAGTTCAGCGTAAATTTTCACCCATAATTATATGGGGTGGACACTCTTGGATGGATTATATTTATTCACCATCTACGCGTTACAGTGACAACTAGCCTTTCGTAATCTAGTTGTTTACCTCGGTATTGTCTTATTTTAACTTAAATTATAATGATTTTTAAAATTATCATAAATTTCTTTTTTTCTAACAAGATATATTTTTGCATCTTTATATATCCATTCGCCAAATTTATACATATCTTCTTTATTTTGAATTTTTAAATCACTTAAAGATCTATCCTTATAATCATAAACATTTGGTTTGAAATTTAATTTTAATTCTTTATCTATATAAAAAGATATGTCTTCCATTAATTTATGAGTACCACAAAAACTAATAGAATGTAAAAATTTTGTATTATTAGGATTTTGTTTTGCTTGAATACTACCATCTCCATCTAATATTCCTCTTATCACATGTCTCATTAAATTATTTGGAATATTTAAAGGCAAATATGTAGTAAAAGTTTTTCTAGGAGTTATTCCATATTGTTCTAATTCTTGTGCCATAATATTACTTCGAATAGCAATTTGACCACAACCTCTTCCATCATGGCTTACAGACGTATTAGATTTTACTGCTTGTTTAAAATTATTAAGCATGTATTCATCTTTTAAATCAAGTGTAATAGAAATAGAAGCTTGGCGATTACTTGTAGAAATTTCATTTTCTTTGAATATGTTTCCATCTGTAATTAATAATCCTAAAAAATAAGCCTTTTCTTCTGTATCAATAATTTTAAAAAAATGCTCATCCATTTGAGGATTATTTATTTTTGCTTTAGAATACTTTGGTACATCACTAAGAATTTTTGAAATTGTTGGTTTTGATAAACCAAACTTTTTACTAACAGTATCCAAGGTCATTGGTCTACTTAAATAAAAATTATGAATTTCGTTTATTTCTTGTTTAGAAATAGATTTACCTGTTGGCATATTATATTATTCCTCCCTTTTTTTCTTTTATTATACCATATATAATTAAAAGATGTAAAAGAAGAATTAATAATTTTTGACCAAAGTAAATTAGTTAAAATTTAAGAGTTCCACCGATTTTGCCCCGATTGGTACTAAGAATTGCTTCTTAGCCAGCCACCTTAGTTTAGCTGATTTCCACTCCTACTTTGTAATGTATTTAAATTGTGCAGTAACCCTTCAACAGCTTGCCGCACTTCTTTTTCAGTCATGCCAATAGCATATTTATAAACATTGTCAATAGCGGTAAAACATTCATCTGTAATAGATTTTTTAATATAATCTTCTTTATTTTCTAATCCAAAATTATACGCATC
>CANRPB010000115.1 GCA_947632415.1 uncultured Bacilli bacterium | reverse complement strand
TTCATTTCTTCCTCTATGAATTTTGCATATTTTTCATAGTATTCTAGAAGTATTATTTCTAAATGCTCTAAGTATTTCTCATCTGTTTTTTTAGATGCATAGTATTTTTTGCTATGTATTTTTTTTTCTAATTCTTTGATTTTTTGTTCTAAAGGTGTGATAATAATCTCAGAGTATAGTTTTATTTGTTTCATACTTTCACCTTCTAAGTAATTATTTTATGCAAATATTGCATAAAAGTCAATATGCATATTTTGCATATTATAAAATAGTGATGGTGATGTATATGAATCGTTTACGTGATTTAAGAGAAGATAGAGAATTAACACAAACGCAACTTGCAAATATGTTAGGCTGTTTTCAGACGACTTATTCGAAGTATGAAAAAGAAGTTACAAATATTCCGATTGATTGTTTGGTTAAATTAGCAATTTATTATGATACAAGTATTGATTATTTAATTGGTTTGACCGATATGAGGAATCCTTATAAGCGCTCTGTTAGATTTAGTTCTAAGAATTTGTGTTTGTATGATAAGAATCCTATAGTATAGAAATGCCTTTTTAAAATTGATAAAATGTATAATATTTTATACATTTATTTTTATTTTTATGTTATAATGTCTTAGTGAGGATTGGTAAATAGGGGTGTTAATCTGAAAAATATTTTTTTTATGTGTACTTCAAATGAAGTGAAGGGAATGATTAGTTAAAATGAAAATGCAATTAATGGATGTTTCTTTAAACTTTCAAGTTTATGGCAAGGAAGATGCTAGTGCAATTGTTTTGCTCCATGGTTGGGGACAAAATATTGCAATGATGAAACCAATAGGTGATAGGTTTGCCAAAGATTTTAAAATTGTTATTTTTGATTTACCTGGTTTTGGAGAAAGTAGTGAACCACCTAGATTTTGGTCATGTTATGATTATGCTTTACTTATTCATGAAGCATTAAAGAAGTTGAATATTGATGACCCAATAGTGGTAGGACATTCCTTTGGTGGGAAATTAGGTCTTATATATGCTAGTAAATATAAAGTAAAAAAATTAGTATGTTTAGCTAGCCCATTTTGTCGTGAAGTTGACAAGGTTTCGTTTAAGTCAAAATGTTTAAAAATGATGAAAAAAATACCTGTCATTAATAAACTTGAGGGATTTGCTAAACGTCATATGGGATCGACAGATTATCGCAATGCAAGCGATGTAATGCGTGATATTTTGGTGCGTCATGTCAATTTGGATATAACTGAGGATATAAAAAAAATAGATTGTCCTACGCTTCTTATTTGGGGTACTAATGATGAATCAGTTTCAATCGAAAGAGCATATCAGTTAGAAAAGTTGATAAAAGATGCTGGATTAGTTGTGTATGAAGGTTGTACACATTATGCATATTTGGAAAGATTAGGACAGACAATAAATGTTCTTAGAGTTTTTTTTAGTTAGGAGTTATTATTATGAAGATAAGAGTTGGAGTTATATTTGGTGGAGAAACTGTTGAACATGAGGTGAGTATTATATCAGCAGTTCAAGCTATGAACAATATGGATAATGAGAAGTATGATATCATTCCTATCTATATTGATAAAGATAGGACTTGGTATACAGGAAAAATGTTATCTGATATTGAAATTTATAAAGATATGGACTTGCTTAAAAGATATGCAAAACAAGTAACTTTATGTAAAAAAAATGGTAATTTTTATTTAGTTAATACTAAAGGATTATTTAGGCGTGACGTGTATGAACTAGATATTGCTTTTCCTATTGTTCATGGTATTAATGTTGAAGATGGTACTTTGCAGGGATATTTAGATACAATTGGTATACCTTATGTAGGTAGTAGAGTAATAGGTGCTGCCTTAGGTCAAGACAAAGTTATAATGAAACAAATTTTTGAAAATGCTAATATTCCTATTGTTCCTTATACTTGGTTTTTTGATAGCGAATATTACGAAAATAAAGATGATATAGTAAAAAAAATAAAAAAACTAGGTTTTCCAGTTATAGTTAAACCAGCTAACTTAGGTAGTAGTATTGGAATTAGTATTGCCAATGATATAGAATCTCTAGATAAATGTATCTGTGATGCGATCCAATATGACGTTAAGATTGTCGTTGAAAAGGTTATTAAAGACATGGTTGAGGTTAACTGTAGTGTTTTAGGTAATTATGAACATCAAGAAGTTGGCGTTTTAGAAGAAGTAATAGGAAATGATGAAATTTTATCATATCGTGACAAGTATTTAGGACAAGGTAAAACCAAGGGTTCTAAAGGAATGATCAGCGCCAATAGGATTATTCCTGCGCAAATAAGTGAAGAAATGACTACTAATATAAAAGAAACATCAAAGAGTGTATTTAAAGTTCTTAATTTGAGTGGTGTATGTCGAATTGATTATTTGGTTGACAAAAACAACAACAAATTTTATGTCAATGAACCAAATACTATTCCTGGTAGTTTGTCATTTTACTTATGGGAACCAGTTGAAAAACCATATTCTGTGTTACTAGATGATATGATAAACATTGCTATTAAAGATTATAAGAAACGTAATAATAAAATTTATTCATTTGATAGTAATATTTTAAGTAACTATAATGGTGTTAAAGGTAAACTAAAATAAGAGATTATTCAATAATTAAGTGATTAATTTTTTGAATTATTCTCTTTTTTTTGCATTTTAGGAAGGATTTTTAAAAATTTTATCGAATAATTATTATGGAGGGTTTTTATAAACAAATATTTAGAAAAAGGTAAAGTTTTAAAATTAATGCGTGACGTTGTTTTTAAAAATGTAATGAAAGACAAAAACAACAGAGAATTTTTAGCTAAAATTATAAGTATTTGCCACTAAAA
>CANRPB010000114.1 GCA_947632415.1 uncultured Bacilli bacterium | reverse complement strand
ATCATCCACTTCACTATCACATCCAGCAAAAGACAAAAACGACATTGCCAATGAAACAGCAACAACACGCTTTCCCACAACCGGCAAATTCCTAATAATTGAAAAACCGCTTTTAGCCACATCATACATCTTAAAATTCTTTACTTTTTCCATCATAAATCTCCCCTTTACCACGCAGTAAATACCCTTCACCGCTTGACGGCCCATATATTAGCACAATAAAATAAAAAAGTCAAATTTTAACAAAAAAACACTGTTATAAAACAATGTCCTCTAAAAATCAAACCTATTCTTCTTATCAAGATAATATATCGCAAAAGAACCAAAAACAATAATTGCAAGCAAGAAAAAGATATAATAATCACCCAAAAAATCAAAAAACCCATACTCCCTATTATTCTCCTTCTTAGTCTCAACCTTCTCAACCTCTTCAGGAACAATCCTAACCTTCTCAACAAACTGCTCATAAGTCAAATTAGACGTATTAGCCCACTTCGAACACAAAGAATTACTATTATTAGCACAAACACTATCACTATAATACTGATTAAAATAAGGAATATTCAAATACATAGTATACACATTGCGATCAATACACTCACCCGAAGCAACATAAACCTTCAAAGTAATACGCGAACCAGGAACCAAACCAGGAATACTAATATCCCCTATACCAGGACTACTATTACTATACCTAGCCCCATTACTCTGATTAACAATATACAAATCACTGTGCAAATTCTGAACAGTAACATTAAACACATTAGAAACATCATCATAATCATAATAACTACTCAAATGACCAGAAATATTTTTATACCTAATCAAATCCTGATTCATACAAGCAGCACTAACAAACATAGGAAACACAAAGAATAAAACCGCAAACATAAACCTTTTACTCATTAACATTCCCCCTTAACACATAATAATACTTATTATTTCTTATATTAAAAATAAGATTAATATTAGTAGCATCCATAATTTCCTTATCAACCTCAATATAATAAGAATTATCCTTATTCACACGAGTAAACCTAACCTGATTAAAATCACTTCTCTCAGTATACCTCTTACCATTATACACATACTCAATTGAACCAAAACTACTAAACAAAGTATACAAATCACCAATACTACCAATCTTATTATCATAACTAATAGTACCATCAAGCCTAAGCAAAACCTTATCCCTATTCGCCGTAACATTAGGCTTTATCGTCTCCTTAAAATCATAGCACTCCCCATCAGCAACACAACTATTATAAGACTCAACATACTTATCACTCAAATCAAAACCACTTATAGAAATCCTATAATCACTAATAACCGAACTACTAGTATCAATCTCATCAGCAATATTATAAGCCTTAACCTCACCACTTAAATCATCAATATCCTTAGGCTTCAAAAGAACCTTCAAAGAATTAACCTTAGTTTCACCATGCTCCTGAGAAATATTATCAATGTACTTAAAATATATGTCACTATCTATTTTTTTAGGAACTTGATAAACAAAAATATAATCCGAAAACTCACTCGAAACCTTTTGATCACTATAAACAGTACCAATATCAAACAAACTACTCTTATAAGCACTAACATGATAATATTCATAATCATCAATTACCAAAACAGCACGAGTCTGAGCAAGCTGTTGCTCACCATCACTTTTAACAGACAACTTCACCGCAATTATATCATAATCACTAGTAGTAATTTTACTACCCTTATAATCATTATCCAATATATAACTAGCCTTCACACCCATATTAAACACACCAGCATTAAAAAACTCTCCCTCTTTATAAACCTTATTATACTTACTAATACTTAAATAAATAATCAAAGATAACAAAGCAATAAAAAGCAAAATAATGATATTCAAAATAAACTTATACTCCTTATAATAATACTTAAAATCCCTTAACCTCCTCCTTATAGCACGAACAACCTCATTACCCTCAAAATCAACAGCAACCTCATACTCTTCACTATCTTCCTCAGAAATATTTAAATCCTGTAAATCTCTTCCAAAATCAAACTTCTTAATATCAAAACCAGTCATTCTTATCGCATAAAAAGCAACACTAACAGTCTCTAACAATCTAGCAATATTAAGAAAATCTCTCACCGCAAGAATAACCTTAGGTTCAACCAACATTACCTCTAAATTACCAGCAATCTTATGAGAATACAAAAACACAACAAGCACACCACAATAAAGAACAATATTAGTAATATAGAAAATAAAAGGCTTCATCTTCTTAATCATTACAATTATAATAATTATATTTATCAAGATAAGGAAAATAATTACCAAATAAGAATAACTGGCAAAAAGAGTTCCCGTTAAATCCTTACCTATAACATTTGGTGATGTCTTAGCAAACTCACTAAAAAAACTATAGACAGAAGACGTTCTATAAAGCAATAACGAAGCCAAAGTAAACAATATAAAATGAAACAATTTAAAGTTTTTAATAAAAAAAGCATACGGTTTTCTAAATATCATAGCTACCCTTCCTATCTTATTAAATTGTACCAAATTATTTAAACAAAGTCTATATAAAAATTATAGACATAATATAAAAAAGATAGATTCTAATTATCTATCTCCCTGATTTGTTCTACTTTTAAATCTGTCATTTTAGATATTTCAGCAATATCAATATTAGCTTCAAGTAATTTTTTGGCAAATTTAATCTTTTCTTGATTGAATTTTTCCATTTTTTCGTTAAGCACTACTTCTTTTTCATTTACTTTATCTTCTAGCCCTTTAACTCTATTTTCCTGTTTTTTGATTTTGCTTTCTTGTTCTTTGATTTTGCTTTCTTGTTCTTTTAATTTAGTCTCTTGTTCCTTGACTCTGGACTCTTGTTCTTTCAATTTATTTTGTTCTTCTTTTACTTT
>CANRPB010000113.1 GCA_947632415.1 uncultured Bacilli bacterium | reverse complement strand
GAAAACAAAATAAATGAAAAAAATTTATTTAATGGAACCTTTGAGAACGGAACTCTAACTGTTACCATATTAGATGTAGAAAAAAATTTCAAAGAAGGAATGGATTCAAATATCTTTGCTGCTTTAAATGAAATATTAAAAAGTGAAGGTATTAAATCATTAACATTATCATACAATGGTGTCGAATTTACTTATGATGATAAAAGTTCATTAGCTGACATTCTAGCATGGTTAAATGCTAATTCACAAACTATTTTTGAAAAGGCATTTAGTGATGTTACAGGACAAGATTTAATGGATAAATCATTTGACGTAAAAATTACATTAGATGATACAAAATTATCAAAAAATGGTAACCCATCAGAAAGTTATAAAGTTAACTTTGTAGCTAAACAAGAAAGTACAGATAAGTTAGTTCAAGAGGCTATCGCAACACAAAACTTATTTGATGATGATAAAGTTAAATTCGAAGATGGCAACGTAGAAGTTACGATCGATAATTTGGATAAAACATTATCAGAAGGTATGGGTTCTAAATTATTTGCAGCATTAGATGAAATTAAAAATAATGACAAAGTTGAATCTGTTGAGATTACTTTAAATGGTCAAACATTTAATTCAAAAAATAACACAGATGCTGTACAATGGTTAAGAGATAATTGTCAAACTATCTTTGGAAAAAGTTTAGGTGAAATAAAAGAATCAGACTTAATCGGTAAAGAAATTAAGGCTAAAATCAATCTAAAAGAATCAGTTAGCAATACAAGTTCTACTAATGAATATACAGTTAATTTTAAAAGTGACTTAACTAAAGAAAAATATGAGGAAATAGGTAAAAAAGCTATAGAAACCATTAATAATATACATAAATACAATATCAAAGTAAATGAAGAAACTAAAGAAATAACTGTAGAAGTTGAAGACTTAGCAACTGAATTAAATGTTGGAGAAGTAACAGGAACAGGTCTTAAGACTGCTATGACTACATACTTAAATGATGAAAGAGTTAAATCTTTAAAGTTCACTGTTAATGATATGGAATCAACTGAGGTAACAACCGAAACTGCAGAGGACGCAGCTACTAGTTTATACACAAGATTAATACTTTCGCTACAAAAAGAAAAAATATCATATTCTGATTTGGCAAGTGCTGGAATAAAAGTTACTGTTAATTTGGCAGATGGTATTACATATAATGGTTCAGATTATGTCGAATATACACTTAAGCTTACTACAAAAGCAGATAATGCATAGTCTGGATAATTATAATAAAAATATTTTACTTTGAGAGATTAATTATAAAGAAAAAACTGATATAAAAGAATTAATTTAAATTCTTTAATCATCAGTTTTTATTTTTCTAAAAAACATACATAAAAATTTTGATTTTACATTATTTATTTTTCTTGTAAAATTATAATTTAACATATAACATTTTAAATATTAGTATAAAATGAAAATCTTAATATTATATATAGCAATAAAACAACGTTAAATATTTTAAATCACAATTAAAGAGAGCTTTACAAAACTCTCTTTAATTTTTCTTTTTGTTACTAGTTTTTAGATATCGTAATAATATTTGACATAGAAATTTATTCATATCCAGTCTAATATAGATTATTGATTTAAAAGTGTATCAGAAATTTTTAAACTGTATTCTATTTTATCAGTAGTTGTTCCATCTTCGTTTTCTATTTTTAATCCATCGGCTAAACGAACATAAATTGTTACATCAAGATCTTTAATATCGCTGTATTGTATTTCCGTAGAATCTTTTCCAAGTGCTGTAGCGAATACTTTTGCAACATCTAAAATCGAATTATCACTTGTATTTTTATCTATTTCTACTGTTGAAACATCTTCACTGATTTCCTCTAATCCTTTGACAGAAAATATAATTGAATCTACCTTATCATTACTTAAGAAATCTTTAACTGCTGTTTTAATTCCAGCACCTTGTGCATCTGTAGCTATTCTCGTTTCAAGACTATGAACACTAATTGTTATTGTTTTGTTTTCCTCATCAACATCGACTTTTATTTTATTTTGTCCATTAATTTTGTTTGTTTCTGTTTCTCCAACTTTTTCTAATTCTTCTAATTCTTTTTCTTTTAATACATTAATAAAACTAATTGTATATGTATCAGAAGAACTTGTATTTGTTACATAATCTGCCAAATTAATTGTAGCAGTTACTTCTTTTCCAACTAGATCAGACATCTTTAAATCGCTGATATTATCCTTGCCAAATACATCTTTACTTACTTCTTTTAACCAATCAAGAATTTGTTTTGATCCACTGTTTGAATATTCGAAGTTTTTTCCATCAATATTGAAACTAACTGAAGTAACGTCTTCATTGTTAACTATATTTTCAAATGCTTCTAAAATTTTAGAGCCCATTCCCTCTTTTAGTTCTTTATCAGTATTGTTAATAGTTACTTTAATGTTATTAATATCTGTAAAATCTACTTCACCATCTTCATTGCCTTCAAAAATTTTTTGAGTCTTTAGAGCTTCTTCTATTAATCCATCAGTGCTAATTTTTTCAGTAACAAATTCAAAATTGTAGGTTTCTGATGGATTATATTCTTTGGAAAGTTTTGAACTAGCTAAATGAACTGTTGCTGTAAATTTTTTGTTTAATAATTCAGAAGCTTCAACTTCGGTATAACTTTTTCCAAAAATAGCTTCACTATTTTTTCCTAGCCAATCTAAGATATCGTCTAAAGTCGTATTTTTATTATAATTAAATGTAGTACCATTGTAGGCAAAATCCACAGATTCAATATCGCTATTTTTAGAAATTTCATTTAAAGCTGCAAGAATATTTGAACCCATTCCTTGTTTAAAGTCAACATTATTACCTACTATCTTTACTGATATTGTATCATTTTCAAAAGTAGCATCAAAAATTTCTGTATTAACTTTTTCTAT
>CANRPB010000112.1 GCA_947632415.1 uncultured Bacilli bacterium | reverse complement strand
GCAGCAATAGACTCAGCCTATGGCTATAGAGATGCCGTAAACCAATACTATATATCAGAACTAACAAAAATAGGAGAAAAAGATTTAGATGGATTTTTTAATCTAAATAGTAATGGCGAATTACTAAATGGTTCTAATCCTATTCCAACAACCATTCCATTTACAGGGAAAGCTCCAGAAGGAGGAAGTGTAGTTTTAGATGAAGGTTCGGTAGAGGCTGCCTGTCTAACCATAGGTGACTATAAAGTAACGATGATAGGAGGAGAAGTATACTCAACGGAAAAAGGAAAATGTAATGGAATAGAGGTATACTTGAATCCAACTGCAACCAATGGACAAAGTACAAGTTGTACAAAAGAAGAATATAATAATAATGATAACAAACTAGAAAAAGAAGGTTGTATGAAATGGTATGTATATGACGTATCAGATAATGGATATACAATGATATTAGATCATAATACATCAAATAATGTAGCTTGGGCATCACAAACTGATTATGACGATGCTACATCTAAAGCAACCGGGTTAGGAATAACATATTCAAATGGAACAGTTCCAACCGGTACCTATGATAAATGTAAAGATGGTGATAACATTGTAGGATGTAATAATAGAGGCCCATTAACAGCTTTAGCAAAATTGCAAGAAGATACAAAAGGTTGGACTGGAATAGAAGATAGAACAGATACATATACTGCAGTTACAGATACAAGTGGCAATGACTATACAATAGATTACAAAGGTTACAAAGCAAAATTAATAAGTGCGGAGGAAGTAGCAGACATAGTAAGGAAGTCTGATTGGACGTCATCAAATGAAGTTTTTTATTTAGACGGAGCTTATGGAAATGATGAAACATGGCACACCAAAGTAGTCAACTCTAAAGGAACTAGTAACTATGCTTGGTTATTTAACAATTTAAAAGATTGTGAAGGTTACGGTTGTAGTCAAAATCCCAATACTACTACTGCATATGGATATTGGACAAGTATGGCCCATGACAGTCGTTCGTCTTATGCATTGGTTGTTGACCATTATGGCAATTTGCACATTACTTATGTGAATATCAACTATCATGGCGTCCGTCCAGTAATAACAGTATCAAAGTCTCAAATTCTTCCTTAATGATGAAACTAATAAAAAGATTAAAGAATATGAAAGTAGAATACATTTCATGTTCTTTTAATTATTTTATAAATAAAAATTAATAGTAATAAAACAAAGAAAACATAATAATAAAAATATATAATATAATTATACAAAGACCATAAATATAAGGAGGACACAATCGATGAATGAAATCATAGGATATCAATTGGACTTTGTCATACCAAAAGGAGCAACAGGAAGTACAGGCCCAACAGGACCAAGAGGAGAACAAGGAATAATGGGACCACAAGGAATCCAAGGACCCACAGGACCCAAGGGAGAACAAGGAATAATGGGGCCACCAGGAATACCAGGACCATCAAGTTTTACACTAAGCGCCTATGGAGGAAGACTAAACAACACAACCGCAACCATAACCCCCAATATAATTGGAGCCTGGACACAAATACCCCTCGGAACCACTATGCCAAGCATAAATGTAATAGAAACAGAAGAAAATCAACTCAAACTAGAACAAGATGGAGTATATGAAATTAACTTTTACGCAAACATTTCCGTAGATAAAAACTCCGAAGTTACACTAATAGTAAGAAAAAACGAAATAAACATACCATCAACAGTAATAACCAAAAACCTAACCGCAAACCAAGAATCAATATTCATAGGAAGTGTATTAGTATCACTTAATGACGACAATATAATAGACATGGCAATATCCGCAACCGAAGATAACATTACAATCAACTTTGGACAAGGAATGAATGCCAGCTTAAGCCTTAAAAAAATAGACGAAAACGAATAAAAAAGAATACTAAAAACAGTATTCCTTTTTAATAAACTACTTATATATTGGTGTAATAGTAACCTGTGCATCAGTACCAGGCAAAGAAGTAACAACGCTACCAACACTAAACTGCGCTACTGGACCCCTCTCACCACGAGGAATAACGAAATTTAACAAAACATTATTTTCATCCCCACTATTATACACCATAGCCTCACCACCAGGATCAGAAGTAACAGTATTTAAAACAGTAACCTTAGAACTAGGCAATCCCTGAGGCCCCGTTGGCCCCGTCGGACCAGTAGGCCCAAAACAACAATTAGGTATACACTTCCTATCTCTATTAATCTTGTTTAATGCACTTTCATATATATCCATAACAAACCTCCTAGATAATTCTATGAAAAAAAATACCACTAATATGTTCAAAACTATACTTTTGAACATATTTATTAAAACAAAAAAACTTTTGCACACAAAAATATAAAATCAATATACTATCATCATATGCACACACCTTCATAAAATCAAACGACCACACTAAAAAAATAACATACATTACCACAGACAAAGAAAAATAAAGAAAATAACTATAAATGCTAGGTAATAAAAAAAATATATAAAACACACAGTACCTTGCATA
Source organism: uncultured Bacilli bacterium (assembly GCA_947632415.1). GTDB lineage: Bacteria > Bacillota_I > Bacilli_A > RF39 > UBA660 > UBA3631. Next base: position 435 of record CANRPB010000112.1, on the reverse strand, counting down.
AATTTCATTTGAAGTATGATATGATTAATACAACAGGAGGTAATAAGATATGGAAAAAGTAGAAAACATTGCTAAATATATTTTATCCTTAGATAAGAATAATGACATATTTATTAATAAATTAATAACTTTACAAGGAAGAGATTGTTATGAAGGAAATGTTAGGTTAAATAAGTACCTACACATAATGCAAATGGTTTATCTTGCTATGACCGATAACAAATTATTTAATGAAGAAATGTACGCTTTTGATAATGGCGTTGTAGTCAATTCTGTAATGAATAACTATGCTTATTTAAAATCAACTAAAAAAACTTATAATATTTCCGACACAAAAATCAAAGCTTATATTGAAAAAATGTTTAATATTTTAAAATACGCACCCCTAGAATACTTAATCGAAATATCCCATCAAGATGAAGAATGGAAGAAAAA
>CANRPB010000111.1 GCA_947632415.1 uncultured Bacilli bacterium | reverse complement strand
TTTTTGTAAAATTATTACGCCAAACCGTAATAACTTTTAATTTTTAAAAATTATTACACCCATAATAAAACCAAAAAAATAGATAAAACACCTATTTCTTTTATACATAAACAATATTATTTTTTATTAACAATTTTAAGATAAAAATCCTTCCAAATTTGTAAAACGTGCTCTTTACTATAAAAGGAACTTATTTCATGAGAATATTTAGAATATTTATTATATAACTTCTTATCACTCTTAAGCTCTTTTAACCTCAAAACAAACTCATCATTATTAGTACCAACAAGATACTTATTAAAAAGAATATCCTCATATAAATCTAAATTCCTTAAAACTAATGGTTTTTCTGAATTAACAGCCTCTAAAATAGACATAGGAAATAACTCATTATAACTTGGCATAAACAAAACATCAGCCATATTATACATATCATTCATATCTTCCCTCTTTAAAATACCAGTAAAAATAACATTAGAAGGAGGATTTTCATAAATACGCTTTAATTCATCATACCCATCAGTAATAACACCAAACGAAAAACCACCACACCAAACAAAAGTAACATCAGGCATCTTTTTCGCAACATCAATAAAATCCATGACACCCTTTCTAGTTTGAACCTGTCCAACTCCAAGTACCACAAAAGCATTTTCATCAATATTATATTTATCTCTAATCTTTAAAACCTCATCATTACTCTTTTTATAAAAATTATCCTTAGAAACATAATTAGGAATATAACTAATCTTTGATTCATCAATTCCAAACCTAACTAAATCCTTAATAAAAATAGGATTAACAACAACTAAATAATCAGCCCTATTATAAAACTTAGTAACATACTTTTTAAAAACGTTAAAAGCAAACTTAGGCAATCTAATACTACCATCTAAAGTATCAGGTAAAAAATGAACATAGCAGACACTAATACCTTTTTTCATTTTAAAATAATTCCATAAATCGACTGTATGAACATGAACAATGTCACATTTTTTACGACTATTAATGTAAACATCAAACAAATCATCAGCACCTTCACGAATTAAATTAACCTGTTCCAAATAAGCACTACCAACACCTTGTCCATCAACTTTATCCGCACTAGAAAGCATATTAATACTAATCTTCATATCATCACCAACAAAATAATATCACAAAAAATCAACACTTACAAGTATTACATCTTCACCTATTTTTTTTATCTGTGACCACTTAACCTCTATCTCATCACGACTAGAAAATTTAGAAAAAAACTTTCCTTGTTCAACAATAAATCCAAGCATTTTCCCATCATCAGTTATATTGACATCAATAATATTACCAATTTTTTTGCCATCATTAGTGTTAATAATATCTTTATTTTGTAAATCAGATAACCGCATAAAACCACCTACAATATCCTATTATAAAAAAAAGAAAAAATTACTATTAATCAATCATTCTGCGTAAATTATCAAGACCACTTTTTTCTAATCTCGATATCTGGGCTTGACTAATTCCTATTTCCTCAGATAACTCCATCTGAGTTTTACCAATAATATACCTTTGTGTCAAAATATATCTTTCTTTTCCCTTTAATTTTTTCATTGCATCTTTAAGCGCTATGTGAGCATCCAACTCATAATTATCTTTATTATCACTTAATTGATCAGCTAAATAAATAGTATCACCACCATCATTATAAATAGGCTCAAACATACTAACTGTATCTTTCATTGAATCAAGCGCACTGCCAACCTCAAAATCACTTAAACCAAGTTCCTTAGAAATATCAGAAATACTAGGATCTCTACCCATCTGATTAGTTAATTCCTCCTTAACTCTCAATGCCTTATAAGCAATATCTTTAATACTACGAGCCACCCTAACACTATTATTATCCCTCAAATACCTTTTAACCTCACCTAAAATCATTGGAACAGCATAAGTCGAAAACTTAACCTCATGCGAAAGATCAAAATTGTCAATTGCCTTAATCAAACCAATACAACCAACTTGAAATAAATCATCCATATTATCACATCTATTATTATATTTTCTCAAAATAGATAAAACTAACTTTAAATTACCATTTATCAAATCATCCTTCGCAAGCTTATCTCCATTTTGATATCTTTTAAATAGATTTATCATTTCATCATTACTTAAAACTTTAATATTCGCAGTATTCACGCCACAAATCTCAACTTTATGACGTGCCATAAAAAATCTCCTTTCACATCAATTATGATACAAAAAAAGACTTTATATTCAACAATAACTTGCAAAAAAAATAAAAATATAATACCATTACTGTGGTGATATTATGAACGAAGAAAATCTTATCAAATATTATAATAAATTTAACGAAGATAAAAGACTAGATAGAAAACACGGACAAGTAGAGTATATAACATCTATGAAATATATTCACGAATACTTAAATGGACATAACATAATTGACATTGGCGCCGGAACAGGCAAATACGCAATTCCCTTAGCCCAAGAAGGATATAATGTTACCGCTGTTGAACTAGTAAAACACAACCTAAAAGTAATTGAACAAAAAAGCAATCTCGTAAAAGTCATCCAAGCAAATGCCACAAACCTAAAAAAAATAAAAGACAATACATTTGATCTAACATTACTATTTGGACCAATGTATCACCTAATTACCAAAGAAGAAAAACTAAAAGCACTAAAGGAAGCCAAAAGAGTAACGAAAAAAAACGGAATCATTATGGTTGCATACTGTATGATGGATTATGCCATCATAACTCATGGATTCAAAGACAACTACATAAAAGAAAATATCAAAAACAAAGAAATAGACGAAAACTTCCACATAACACCCAAACCAACCGATCTTTATAGCATGGTTACACTTAATGATATCAATGAATTAAATGAAATATTAAATCTTAAAAGAATAAAAATAATAACACCCGATGGACCTGCAAATTATATTAGAGACACATTAAATAAAATGGATGATGAAACTTTTGATTT
>CANRPB010000110.1 GCA_947632415.1 uncultured Bacilli bacterium | reverse complement strand
TTTAATCTTATAAATATAGGTAACTTATCTTCACCAGATATTAAACTTTCATAGATACTTGTATAATACCATCTTTGAGACTCCTCTCCTCTTTTAAAGGCACTAAAATCTCTTTCTCCATTTTTTTCAAATTTTAAAAACAAATCCTCTAAATTATTTATTTTATCCGCACAAATTACTAATTTATTTCTAAGTGGTAATTTTTTAGCCTCTTCAATTGTATGTCTTTTTCTATCCTCCCATAATAACAATTTATTAGGCTCAGACGCACTCATTACAAGATCAGCAATATCTTTACCAAATTCCCTTTCAATATCTTGAATAGTATACTTTGTATCTTCTACAACATCATGTAAATATCCAGCTGCTACAACATTATCATCATATCCAAATTTTTCTAAAAGTTGCCCCACTCCCATTGGATGCATTATCATAGGCTTATCAGGTTCACTTTTTCTAACTTGTCCCATATGAGCTTGAATCGCAAAAACTAAAGCCTTTTCCTTGATATTCATAATACCTTTACCTCCATATTATTAATGTTCATTCCTATTTTTTAACCAACTTTTTTACTTCATCAAAATCAATCTTACTAACATTTTTTAAATAATGCTCACCACATAAAGGAACATATGTAACATCATTAGTGCCATCAATCACTACATCATCACCAACCATCACATATTCTCCATTAATCATTCGTCCACAATATCTAGCCGTCTCTCCACAATAGCACAAAGTTTTAAATTCTTCTAATGTATCTGCAATTTCCAATAATCTTAAGCTACCATCAAAAGCACACATTTTAAAATTATCTCGAAGTCCATAACAAATAACGGGAATATTCAAAACCTTTGTAATCACAAATAACTCATCGATTTGCCTCTTAGTTAAAAACTGTGCTTCATCAACAAAAATACATTTAATATCTTCCAATTGTCCACTAAGTAAAATCATAATACAATCATCACTTGAAACTAAAAAATCCACTTTTCGTTCCAACCCTACTCGCGTTACAACCTTGTCATCACCTTTAATATCAATTTGAGGTTTCAATAAAAGAACACGACAATTATTTTCTTCATAATTAAATATTGTTCTAATTAAATCTAACGTTTTCCCTGAATTCATAGTCGCATATTTAAAAATCAACTTTGCCATTTGCACTCCTAAATTGTTCATACATTTTATACCATAACTCTTTTAAATCAGGAAAAGAAAGAATATCACTAACCTTATCACAATCAACCCACATTGCCTGTTTTATTTCATCCTCTTGTATCTTAATACTATCATCACAACAAGTTGCTGCAAAATAAACAACCTCTTTTAACGCACCATTAACCATATAATTAATAGTTAATCTAATAGCGCCAACTGAAACATCAACACCAACTTCTTCTTTTGTTTCTCTAATCGCACAAGCGACCTCTGACTCCAAAGGATTAATATGTCCCTTAGGAAAGCCATAATCACCAGCTAATGACTGAATAACTAACACTTTATTATTATGAAAAATAATACATCCACATGCTTTTTCCATTATCAATACCTCCTCCAATTAAAACATAATTAAGGTTAATTTCATTGGTGCATTTCAATGGTAAACACTTATTTTTTTTATATAATCAAAACCCTTATTTATCTTATCATCAATTGGAATATCTTTACTATAAATAGCGCGTAATTTATCCATAACTAAATTATCACCATCATATAAATCATAAAAACTATCATAACCATGTTCTACAAATAAACCATTAAAAAGATCAATAAAAGGCTTATTATTTAAAATAGGATCAGTAACCATTTCACTATACTTCCATACAAGATATGGAGCATCATACTCTATCCTAGGCGTCTCAGGATGAATTTTCTCCCACTTTTGAAACCACATAAAATGTAATGTCTCATGTGAAACAATATTAACTAAATTAACTTCATCTATCCCTATTCCAATCGAAAAAGAAAAATCATTTAAATATCTAGGGAAAATAGGTATTAAACCAACTGTACATTCAATAACTTCAACATGCCAATCACATTCAAAATAAGTAGACAACATCTTAAAGTAAATATCATTATATTTTTTCCAAATATCATTATATCTTTTTATATCATTTTTTATTTTATTACTATATTTTTTATATTCTCTTGTAACAATCTCTTCAATCTTATTGTCAATTTCTTCCCTTGAAACATTGGCTAATTCAGGAAAATAGTCAATTGTACAATCATGAATATTAAGATTATCATTATCAGAAAAAAAAGCCCATTTTATTAATTCAATATTGTCTTCTAATGATAATGGTTTAAATTTAAGTTTTGGAATCATACTTACCACCTAAATATTATTATACATGTAATTATTTTTTATATCAATTAATTTTTATTTTAGATTACAATATTATTTAAACCAAAAAATACAATATCAAATGATATCGTATTTTAGTAATTAATGATTTTTTATTAGTTTAATTTTTTTCTAATGCCTGAAGCCAAATTCATTATTTCTTTTTGTAATTCAAAAATATTATCGACATAATCTAAACCAATTGATTTTCTTTTAAACTTAGGTAATGACTATTTCTTACCTCTTTTTCAAATTTTTCGCAACTCGCTTACGCGAGATTTATTTATCTTGACTTGTCCTCCCGTTTGGTCGGGGACTCACCGATTTTTATTCGGTATTAGTGCTTTCTTCTTTTTTTATTTACTATAATACCAAATTCATAGTTTCACTTATTTTGGACCAATTCGGAAAGCTGGCGCAACGCCATAGGTAAAATGTGAAAGGTTGCGGTCCCAATTCCCGAAGCCATTAACATAGAAGAAATTGTTACTAATATCAGAATTGGCCGAGCGCAACCACCACTTAGTTGCTTCTCCATTGTAATTTTTAATGGCTCTAGAAAAACTGTCCGTGGTTGTTGGTTGTTCTTGGGCATAATAATCTAATTGTCTTGTATTATTTCGGGCTGTATCATATTTTATTTGGTTACTACTTCCATTTTCCCATATTTCTGCTGTCGCTAGTAAATATATCTTATCTGTTGTTGTAAAATTT
>CANRPB010000109.1 GCA_947632415.1 uncultured Bacilli bacterium | reverse complement strand
AATTTTATTTTGTTTTCAGTTATAATAGAATTTAAAAAGATAGATTTCTCATCTATCTCTTGACTGAACTGTAACTATTTGTTTATGATTTTTTTCAAATATCCTTGATTTTTATTTTTTTTTATAGTATCATAGTTGTTGTCTTAGTGATTAAGGGGATGAAGTTTAATTGTGATTGACTTGAAGTTTGATTTTTTGTTTATATAGATGAAATATTCAATTTTTCAAGTTTTCTTTCAAGTTTTTCTTCTATCTTTAACACTTAGATTAAGTTCATTGTTCGGTAAAATGTTTTTACTGATATCAACATTAAAATCAATGGTTTTCTTATATTCATAACCATTGGACACAGATAATTCTGTGTTTTTTTGTTATAAGGTTTCTTTTTAAAAGATAAAAATCTGATAAATAGTATCATTAATTTTGATATTTTATCACTTATAACCGGACAGTTTTTGATTCGAAAAAGATTAGAGGTTTTATACCCCTAATCTTTTTCTTTTCTTATACGGCATTTTTTGCTACAATATTAGTGTAAATATAAAATAAAGTAGGTGCCGTATGAATTTAATATATAACACTCAAGACGAAATTGCAAGTAAAATTAAAAATTTTTTATTAAAATGTTTCCCTGATATTAGAAAAACTCAGCTTAAAATTATTCCTTTTATTGTTATTGGTATGATTTTAGCTGAGTCTACTGTTGCTTCTGATATCGCAAAAAAATTAAAGGGCGATTTCTCTTTAATTCAACATGATTCTATTATTAAAAGAATTAAAAGATTCTTTTCTAATAAACACTTTGATCCTTATTTCTTTTATGATAAAGGCATTAGATATGTTATTTCTACTTACAAGAAAAAACATTCTGATAAGAGGGTTCATATCGTTTTTGATCACATGTTTTCTCATGATAATTATACCGTTTTTATGATTACTATGAGAATTGGCAAACAAGGTATTCCTCTATGGTTTAGATGTTTCAAAGGCAAAGATGATTCTTCTGCTTTTGCTGAAAATCTTCTAAAAGAGGGTATTTCTTATGTTTCTAATCTTTTTGATAATTCCTTTGACTTAATCTTTTTAGCTGATAGATGGTTTAACTCTACTACTCTTATGGAACACATTAATTCCTTAGGTCATACTTATTGTATTAGATTAAAGGGTAATATTAAAGTCTTTGTTTATGATCACAATAAAAGAAGAAATGTTTGGAAAAATACTAGTGATATAAAGGCTAAGACATATATTGGCAAAGCTTTTAATGATATTCTTTTGACTGATAAAGCTTATAAAACAAATCTTGTTATTAGTAAAAAAGATGGTGTTAAAGAACCTTGGATTATTATCACTAATGGCGATACTAAGCGAGCTATTAAAGATTATAGTTATCGTTTTGGATGTATAGAAACTGTTTTTAAAAATCAAAAATCCAATGGTTTATATATGGAATCTACTGTTAAAGCTTCTTTAAAATATTTTGAAGGAATGTATACTATTGCTTGTTTTACTGTTCTATTTCTTACTATAATTGGAGCAGATTATACTAAAAATTCTAAATGTTATAAAGACGAAAAACTTGTAACTCATAAAAAGTTTAATGCTGATACTAAAAAAAGGGTCATGTCATTATTTAATACTGGTTTAACATTGTTTAATCGCGCCTTTAATTCTAATAAATATATACGGATACCATTTTCCTTTACCCTGTACGATATATGAAAATATATAATTTAACAAATTGTAAATTTACATTTTTTGTAAATCCTTTTTTGCGTGGAATAAATTTGTTAATTGTCGCAATTATTCATCATAAGTGAAACAAAAACATGAAAACAGTAACCAAGTGGTCGCACATTTTCATGTTTTTTTTCTTTAATTTACAAGTGTTTAACAAAAACTGTCCGGTTATAAGATTTTATCAGATTTTTTTATTAGTTTTATTATTAAGGAATAATATTAGATTTAGAAACGGTTATAACTGGACGAATACTGTTTGTGTAATTCATATAATTATAGTACAATTGGCCAATGCGGTTCACACCCCACGCAATAGACGAATTACTGTCGTGGGCCGTACTTGTCCAATATCCATATGCATTGCCAGTTGTGAGTGATAAATTACATCCGTAATCTTTACAATCTTTTGTGTTATCATATAACCAAGCATAATTACTTGGATTGGTTGAATCAGCTACTTGTGTTTGCCATTGTCCATTAGTATCACTAGTACTATATGCTCCATCTAGGTAAAACCAATCTGTTGAATTCCAATCAGACTTCCTTACTATGGCTACTACTTCCTCCGCACTTATTAATTTTGCTTTATAGGAACTATAATCTATTGTATAGCCATTTGTACCAGCACTATCAGTTATTGCTGTGTATGTATCTGTTCTATTATTTATGCCAGTCCATCCATCAGTATCAGTTTTTAATGCAGTTAATGCGGTTAATGGACCTTTATCATTATTTCCATTATCTCCGTAGGTTCCACTTGGTGTCCCAAAATATGATATTCCTAAGTCTGTTGAGTCTGCATCAGTATAGTCTGCTGATGATGCCCAGGCTATTCCATTTGATGTATTATGATCTAGTATCATTGTATATTCATTATCTGATACATCATATACATACCATTTCATACAACCTTCTTTTTCTAGTTTTTTATTATTACTATTATATTCTTCCTTTGTACAACTTGTAGTTTTGCCTTCTTCTGCTGTTGGATTTAAGTATACTTCTATTCCATTACATTTTCCTTTTTCCGTTGAGTATACTTCTCCTCCTATCATTGTTACTTTATAGTCGCCTATGGTTAAACATGCTGCTTCTACTGAGCCTTCATCTAAAACTACACTTCCTCCTTCTGGAGCTTTCCCTGTAAATGGAATTGTTGTTGGTGTAGGATTAGAACCATTTAATAGTTCCCCATTACTATTTAGATTAAAAAATCCATCTAGATCTTTCTCTCCTATTTTTGTTAGTTCTGATATGTAGTATTGGTTTACTGCATCTCTATAACCATAGGCTGAATCTATCGCTGCTCCCTTTCTTGAATTCTCAATTATATTTAATATTATTGGTACCGTTATTACTGCAATTATCGCGAGTATTACTATTATAGCGAGTAGTTCTAT
>CANRPB010000108.1 GCA_947632415.1 uncultured Bacilli bacterium | reverse complement strand
TAAAAATTTTCTAAGAAATAGTATATAATAAAAAGTAAAAGATAGATTTCTCATCTATCTCTTGACTGAACTGTAACTATAATTTGTATAAAAAAATATGATTATCTTGTATTTAAATTTTTAACATAGTATAATTTTAGTGGTGATTAATGTGCTGTATTCATCAATTAATAATGAAAAAATAAAAACAATAAAAAAATTAAATAAAAAAAAATATCGTGATATGTTTGGTGAATTTTTAGTTGAAGGAAAGAATTTAGTCATGGAGGCTTATAAAAGTGGTGCCTTAAAGGAGTTAATATTATTACAACAAACAAATTTTGAATTGGATATTAAAACTATTTATGTAACACAAGAGGTACTAAAATATATAAGTGAACTTGATAATCCAAGCAACATCATGGGTATATGTAAAAAGAATGATAATACCAATGTTGGTGAGAAAGTAGTAATATTAGAAGATATTCAAGATCCAGGTAATTTAGGAACAATAATTAGAAGTTGTGTTGCATTCAATGTCGATACGCTTATTTTAAGCAAATCAACTGTTGATTTATATAATGCTAAAGTTATTCGTGCAACTCAGGGAATGATTTTTAAAATAAATATTTTAGTAGTCGATTCTTTATATGATTTTATAGTGAATTTAAAACAGAAAAATTATAAAGTTTATAGTACTGATGTAAAAAATGGAAATAATTTAAAATCTATTGAAAAAAGTAATAAATTTGTTATAATAATGGGCAACGAGGGGAGAGGTGTTAGTTTTAGTATTAGTTCTTTAGCTGACAAAAAAATATACATTGAAATGAATTCTTCATGTGAGAGTTTGAATGTTGGTGTAGCCACTAGCATTATTTTATATGAATTTGATAAGTAGGTGAATTATGAATTATATTTATATTGGTGACATTGTAAATACGCACGGTATCAAAGGTGAGGTAAAGGTATTATCTCATTTTAAGTACAAAAATATTGTCTTTGCAAAAAATAATAACATATATGTTGGTAGTAATTATGAAAAACTAACTATAAATAGTTATCGAAAACATAAAATATTTGATTTGTTGACATTTTATGGTGTCAATGATATAAATGATGTTTTAAAATACAAAGGCGAAAAAATATACATGGATAAAAATGAAATAGTTATAGATGGTATTTTAAACGAAGATTTAATTAATATGAATGTTTATAATAATGGTGTTTTTATAGGTTGTGTTACTGAGATATTGAATAATGGTGTTTATGATATACTTGTTGTCGAAAAAAATCAGAAGAGAAGTTTAATTCCTAATATTGAAGAATTTATCTTAAATATTGACCTTAATCAAAATAAAATAAATGTAAAAATAATTGAAGGATTAATAAATGAAAATTGATATTTTGACGCTTTTCCCTTCTATGTTTGATGGTTTTCTAAGGGAATCAATTATTAAAAGAGCAATTCAAAATAAAAAGGTATCTATAAATATTCATAACATTAGAGATTATTCTTTAGATCCTCATAAAAAAGTTGATGATTATGGCTTTGGTGGTGGGGCAGGAATGGTTTTAATGCCACAACCAATATTTAGCGCTGTTGAAGCTTTGAGAAATGAGAACTCATTTGTTATATTATTGACACCGCAGGGAATTAGATATAATCAAAAACTTGCTTATCAATTATCTAAAAAAACACATATTATTATCATTTGTGGTCATTATGAGGGTTTTGATGAAAGAATTAGAACTTTAGCAGATATGGAAATTAGTATAGGTGATTTCGTTTTAACTGGTGGGGAGATACCAAGTATGGTAATTACTGATAGTATTATAAGACTATTAGACGGTGTTATTAATAGTGAGTCACATGAAAATGATTCATTTAATAACAATTTGCTTGATTATCCAGTTTACACTAAACCAGTTTCTTTTAGAGGAATGGAAGTACCAAGTGTTTTGTTATCTGGACATCATGAAAACATAAGAAAGTATAGATTAAATGAGCAATTAAAGAGGACAAAGGAACGTAGACCAGATTTATTAGAGGTGGATCATGAAGAAAACTAAAAAATATTTTTTAATAAAGAAACATAACATGATTAAAAATGTTAAACTTAATAGCTCAAATAAAAAGGGATATCATATTAAACCCAAAAATGGAATTAAATATGATGGTATTACTGTTAATAGTATGGTAATTTTAAATTATGATTTAATAGAGCGTTTATTAAAAAAGAAAATTAAGAAAAAATTGGATGTTTATCTGCAATTTTTAATAAGTGTTTTAGACGAAGAAGATACAGATCCTGGTCACTTAATGTTCGCTTTAAATGATCTTGATAGATATCGTCATATAGTTATTAACAATTATAGAATGTATCTAGAGAAAAAATATATGAAAATATTGATGGACAAGATGGATTTGATAGAACAAGAACTTCGAACAAAAATAAATTATGAAGTAAAAGATATCTTTTCTGAACAAATGGAACTTGATTTAGAAGATTCAAAAAAAGCAAGAAAAAAATAACTTCTTGTTTTTTTTTTACAATAATAATCAAGATTGAAAAAAAGTTAATTTGAAAATGTATGATTTGCTATTGCTTTTTTTTTGAAAAAGTATTAGAATATTCAACTAATCTTAATTAGTGGACATGACGTAGTTTTACTAATGTGTTTATTATCACATATGTAAAAGAAAGAGGTATGGGGTATGGAAAGTAGTTTTTTTGAAAAAAAAGAGAAAAAAATAACAATAGGATTGATATTACTTGCTTTTTTAGTAGTAATAGGTTTTGTCGTCTTCGATAGTAACAGACATTATACTGTGATATTTGATAGTGATGGTGGAACTATAATAGACAGTCAGACTATTGAAAAAGGGGAAAAAGTAGAGGAACCAAATAATCCTCAAAAACAAGGATATGTTTTTGGTGGTTGGTACTACAATGATAAAATGTTTGATTTTAACACTAAAATAAAATCTAATTTAACTTTGAAAGCAAAATGGCTGTCAGGTATTTCAAAGTATAGCGTAAAGCATTATAAAATGAATATAGATGGGGAAACTTATGCTGAACCAGAGGTAGAAGAAAAAACGGGAAAAACCGATGATGAAATAACTCCAGATGTAAAAGAATATGAAGGTTTTACTTCACC
>CANRPB010000107.1 GCA_947632415.1 uncultured Bacilli bacterium | reverse complement strand
TTTTATGGTAGTAGTGTTGAAGTTAATTATGAATTGAAAGCTGGTTATATTCTAGATAACATAAGTGAAAATATTGATAACAATAAGTATATAATGCCAGCTAGGGATGTTGTAATTACAATGAAGACACATCCAGATGAAAATACTAAGTATACAGTAATTCACTATCAGATGAATTTGGATGGAAATACATATTCTGAAGCAGAGGTAGAAGAAAAAACGGGAACAACTGATACTCTTGTTACTCCAGAAGTAAAACAATATGATGGTTTTACTTCGCCAAGTACCCAAACAGTAAGTATCGATGGTAGTGGGAATACAGTTGTTAAATATAATTATGATAGAAATAAATATACATTGACCATAAACAAAGAAAAAGGAATATCTAATGTATCAGGAGCTGGTGAATATTATTTTGGAGCTGAGGTTTCAGTTAGTGCAGATGTTCAAAAGGGATATTCTTTCGATTATTGGCTTGATAATTCTAATAATAAGTATCAAGAATCTCAAAGTAAGATTAAAATCGGCGCAAGTGATATAGTTTTGACTTCATATGCTAAAATTAATAATTATACAATTACTTATGATTTAGATGGAGGTAAAGTAAGTGTACCAAATAGGGATACGTATACAGTTGAAACAGATGATTTTCAACTTAATGCTCCAACAAAAACAGACTATATCTTTAGTCATTGGGTTCTATCAGATGGTACTACTATAAAGGATGGTATAATAACTAAAGGAACTACAGGGGATTTGGAAATAAAGGCAATATACGTAGAAGATACAAGAAGTTATACAGTTATCTTTAATTCCAACGATGGAAAAGGTGAAACTTATACACAAGAAATTAGATGTGGGAAAAGAGTTAGTTTAGACCGTAATAAATTTAAAAAATCATATTCGCTAAAATATGTATATAATCATGATGAATATAAAGATGAAGATATAACTGTTGAAAGTAAATTCTTAGGTTGGGCCAGAGAAGAAAATGGTAATGCTGTTTATTTTGATGGACGAGCTGTAAAAGACCTTGCACCAGAGTCAGGTGTTATTAATTTATATGCTAAATGGGAAGATCCTACTGTTGATTTGAAGGATATGACCAAAGATGGTTATGTATTGGGTGGTTATAGTACATCTGATAAAAAAGAAGATATAATAGATGGTAAAAGTTATACTTTAACTGGTGATACTACATTAACTGCATTTTGGTATCAAATACCTAAGATTGAATCGCTATCATTTACTGTTAAAGATAGTAGTGGAAATGAATATTCTGAATCAGTTTCTATAGGTGATAATTCATTTTATGTTAAGTTTCCTCAAAATGCCACATTTGACGTTGCATCTTTAAAATTAAAAACTAATATACCTGTATCTTTGAATCCTAATGCTGTAGAGGACCCGAACTATGCTGATATTGTAGCGTCTGAAGTTAATGAGGATGGTAAGAGTGGTATTATTGATATGAACATCTCTTCCATGGGAGTAACTAGTGATGACAAAGTTAATTGGAGGACCACTGGTGACAGTCATTTTATAAGTGTTAGTACTTTTAAATCATTAATTTTCTTGTTATTGAATAACAAAAATTTAGGCATTGCTAAAGGTTTTGGCATTAGTGATGATGGTGTGGAAACGCCACATTATGTATCTTATATGAAGGATATTAATAAAGAAACATATATATTCTTTAAAGAAGAAGGAACACCAGACATTAATGTTAAGTTTATGTATGGACAACATGAGCTTTTAGAGGTTCAGGTACCAAGTGGTTCTACAGCTCCAAAGATTAGTGAATATAATATAGTAGGTCATAAATTTGTTAATTGGTATCTTGATGAATCATGTGAAACATTATTTGACTTTGATGAACCACTATATGGTGATACCGCTATATATGGTGAGTATAAAGCTGAAGGAATTGATACTTCATGGTATGATAATAATACATCTGCTAAATCATATGAGATTTCCAATTTGCAACAATTAAAAGGTTTTGCTTATATATCAGAGTTTGAATCACCATTTTATAATAAAACAGTAACTCTTGCGAATGATATTGACTTGAATAACGAAGAATGGAAACCTATTTCGCGTTTTGATGGAACATTCGATGGTAATAATCATACTATTTCTAATCTAAAAATAACGAATAATTCCGCATCAACAGTTAATTATTCTGGATTCTTTTCAAGTCTAATGCTTGCGGATATTAAAAATTTAAAACTTAAAAATGTAAGTGTAAATGTAAGTTCACTTTCTGTTGGTGCTTTAGTAGGTGATGCATATAAGTCAAAATTAGAAAATATTTCAGTAAGTAATATCAATATTGTTGGCTCAAATAATGTTGGAGGAATAGCTGGAAGTATTGACTCTCAATCATCAATAATAGCTTCCTCATCAAGTGGACGGGTATATACAAGCAATGGGTACTATGTTGGAGGAATAGTTGGTCAAGCTTCTGGTGATGTAACTCTTAGTGATCTTTATTCAGATGTTACGGTAAAGATTGATAGTTCTAATAGTGGTATAAGTGCTGGTGGAATTATAGGTCAATATGCAAATGATACTAATTTATTAACTATGAAAAATGTATTATTTACTGGTATTGTTGATAGTAGGTCAAGTGGCAGTGGAGCTATTTATGGTGATATTAGTTCCAATAGTTTTTCACGAGATAATGAATATGATAATGATAAAGATAATAATAAATCAACATGGCTTTATGATAAGAATAAAATAAAATTAAGTGATCCTAATCAATTATCACATGGTACAGGAAAGACAACACAAGAGTTGAGAAAATCAGATACATATTCTAATTTCGGTACTGATGTATGGAATTTACCAACTGGTTCTGGTTCTAGTTATGCTACATTAAAGTGGTTGAAATAAAAATGTAAACCTATATGTAAATTAAAATAAATTACTATAGAAAGATTAATAAAAGTATCAAATTTTATTGAAATACAAGTAATATCTACTGATATATAAGAGTTTTTTGACAAAAGATATGTCAAAAAAACGGATTTTTTTCCATAAAATGACACAAATATTCAATTTTTGTTAAAAAAATTTATATTTTTTAAAATTTTTGCAAAAAATCAAAAAAATTGTGATATAATGTTATCGGGAGGACGTAATGGCTTATATATGCTACTATTTCTTGTCCTACTACATTTTTTGAGAAAGGAGT
>CANRPB010000106.1 GCA_947632415.1 uncultured Bacilli bacterium | reverse complement strand
GTGGACCCTATAGGACTCGAACCTATGACCGCCCGGTTATGAGCCGGATGCTCTAACCAACTGAGCTAAGGGTCCATATTTCATCACTGCTATTTAATGATATCATATAAGATTTTTTTATGCAATATTTTTTTGCAAAATTTTGAAAATTTGTAACTGCAGTCCAGATAGAAAATAATAAAATTTATTTCTAATCTGAACTGCATATTTATTAGATTTTGTCTTTGTTTTTTTTTATAAATATTTTATTTAGTTATATTTTTTTTAAATAGTAAAAACATAAATAAAGCTAATCCTATGATACTTAAAGCTATTCCCTCTTTTAGAAGGGGTGGCGAATATTTTATATCAATTTTGTAATTGCCTTTATTTAAATATAAACCAATAAATGTATCATTTATAACTTGGTAATTAACTTCCTCATTATTAACTAATATTTTAAAGCCTTTATCATAAGGAAGTGATACTACAAAATATCCATTATTAACTACATTTATATTACCACTTATTCTTTCACTATCCATATAGTCGATGTTTAGAAAATCTAAGTTATTATTAATATTTTCTATTTCCTTATTATCTAAAATATAAGTTTCAATATTTTTGATGTGATATGTGCCTTTAGTAAATTTAATATATAATTTATCTTTAACATCATTTAAACAAAAATAAAAATTATTATTGTTATTAGGATACAACCAATCATTTTTAGTTAATAAGTTAGTTTGATTATTAATAGTCATTTTTATATCGTCATCATTTGATTCTAAGCCATAAAAATTTATAAATAAAATTTTTTCATTTAAATTATTTTCTAAATTAACAACTATCTCATCATCGTTTATTACCTTTAAAATTACTTCATTTTCATTTTGTATTACTTCAATATTTTTTCCTATTTCGTATGTATAGTCAAGATTAATTTTTTTTATTTTACTAATAGGTTCATTGGTACTATTATCATCAATAACATAGTTTAGTAAGATATCTAAATTATAAGGATAGGATAATGATTCATAATATTTTCGGTTTACAGTATTACTATTTACGTACGCTAGTGGTAATGCTTGTTTTAATTCATACAAATTATCTTCTACTAGTTTATAAGGATATCCTAATACTTCATCACTAATTACGTATTTAACTCCTAAATATTCATTAAATAAGACATTGCTAGTGCTTCCTAACATTAAATTATTTATAAAGGGATTATTAACCTTGAAGACATTATGATATAAGTTATAGTAATATCTATTAATGGTCGATGAATAAATATTTGGTGTCAAGTTATTATAAGTTTTATTTATAGTATCTTTGTTGTTATTTAAATTAGTTACCCTATAGTAATCATCTATTTTTGCCTCGCTTTTTGATACTTGTTCATAGTAATCATGAGAAATGAAGTCTTCTGTCTTATTTAGAAAGAAGCATATAAAAATATTAAGAATAACTAGTGGTAATAAGAATAATTTATGTAACTTTGTTTTGTTATAAATAATTATTAATATTATTGTGAATAATAGATCTAAGTAATAAATTAAAACATGGTATTTTATCAAAACGATAAGATTTACAATTAATAAAAATAGTAGAAATTTTTTTATGTCTATCTTATCGTTAAATAGGTCATTTAAAAATAGTCCTATTATGTATATTAGTAAAGGTAATAGAGGTATTAAAATTTTACTTCTTGCATAAAGTCCACCATTTAATAGATATAAAAAGATAGGTACAAAACAGATTATAGAAATAACAATACTTAGAAAAATATTTTCGTGTTTTTTAGTAAATAATAAATATACTAACGAGATAAAAGCAATGCTTGTGAGTCCTGGTGAATAGGCACCGTATAAAATATTATCTAAGTTAATATAGGGTATTAATAATGATAAAAATTCACTATTTCCACCACTTCTTGTAGATATAATCGCATTTAATGTTGGTAATAATAAAATACTTGATAAAAGAATAGAAATTAATATACAACCTATTATTTTTAAGAATTCTTTAAGTTTAAAGTTATTATAATTGACATAAATAAAGTACATTATGATAACAATAATTGAGGGAATACTATAATAGAAACTTGTCATAATAATCAAGAAAACATTTAAAATTAATGAGATTTTTTTATTTTTATCGATACTCATTAAACTCATTAGCAGGAAAGGCATATAATTTACAAACATAAAATGACGATGAAATTGAAAAATCAATGGACCTGATAACGTAAATAATAGGCTTAATGTAAATGATATTTTGGTGTCAAATTTATTATTAACAAATTTAAAAAAAAGAATATTGGAAAGTATTAATAGAATAATATTACTAATAATTATATAGTCTATCATTTTAATAAAAGGAAACAGATAAGAAATTAAAATAATGGGATTTAATAATCCATAATAAGCAATATTATATATATTTTCTCCTGCACCAAACATAGTGAGACTTGGTATAATTTTTCCTGTTTGATAAAATTGTTCTCTTAAGTATTCTGGAAATATTATATGTTGATTTAAAAAATCCATTGTTGAACCAAAAATATTAGTTCCAACTAATAACAATATAATTAATACATTAACTATTATTAAAAGTAATTGTTTATTTTTCATAGTTAACCTCCATAAAAATATTATATCTTTTTTTTTATTACATTTAAAGTATAAATAATTTTATTGTTTATAATATTTTTAAATAAAAAGAACATGAAGTTTATTTTTCATGTCCTATTACTCTACTTTTTATTAATATTTTTATAAATTAACTATTAGATAATTTAGATTTTGAGACGGTTATTACTGGGCGGACGCCACGGTAGGCGTTATGCACATAAGTATAGTTCAAGGCGCCAATGCGGTTCACAATCCACGCAAGAGACGAATCACCGTCGCGGGCCGTACTTGTCCAATATGACCATTCATTGTTAGTATTTGTTTTTTTACTACATCCATAAGTTTCACAATCTGTTAGATTATTATACAACCAGGCATAATTACTTAGAGTGGTTTCATTAGCTACTTGTGTTTGCCAAGTTCCATTAGTATCAGTTTTTGCATTGTATGCTCCATCTAAATAAAAATATTCACTTGATGGTGTCCAATCAAACTTCCTTACTATGGCCGCTACTTCTTCGGCACTTATTAATTTTGCTTTATAGTCACTATAATCGATTGTATATCCATTTGTACCGTCAGTATTAGTGATTGCTGTGTATGTATCTGTTCTATTTT
>CANRPB010000105.1 GCA_947632415.1 uncultured Bacilli bacterium | reverse complement strand
GAAGTTCTTCCAAAGTGTAAACCAAAAAAAAGAGACTAATTCATAAATTAATCACTTAATTATTGAACAGCCCCTTTATTTATTAATAAATTTAACCGCTTCAACTGCCGCAATCGCACCATCAGAAGTTGCCGTAACAAGTTGTCTTACCTCCTTGGTTCGATTATCACCAGCAACAAAAATACCTTCAACATTTGTGTGACAACTCTCATCGGCAACGATATAACCATTATCATCCAAATCAATCAAATCACTAAATATTTTATTTTCAGGGACTCTTCCAATCGCCACAAAAAGTCCATCAACACAAATAGTCTGAACAGAACCATTATCACTAGTAACCTCAATACTTTCCAAAACATCATGAGCATTTAATTTTGTAACAACGCTATTAAAAATAATCTTAATATTATCCTTTGTGCTCAATTTATTTACCAAAGACGCTTCTGCCCTAAATTTACCATTCCTGTGTATCAAATAAACAGTTTGACAAATATCTGACAAATATAAAGCATCCTCCAAAGCCGTATTACCACCACCTTGAACAGCAACACACTTATTCTTGTAAAAAGCACCATCACAAGTAGCGCAATAAGATAAACCTTTTCCAATTAATCTATCCTCATTAGCCAAACCTAACTTCCTATTTTTAGAACCAGTAGCCAAAATAATAGTCTTAGCCTTATAAACATTTTTAGAAGTCAAAACCTCTTTCTCATGAACATTATCTCTCAAACCAATTACCTCTTCAAACTTAAAAAAAGCACCCAACTCTTTAGCCTGATTATACAACCTATCAGCAAAATCAAAACCAGATATATGTGACTCAACAGGATAATTCTCGATATCAAGCGTATTTACAATCTGTCCACCATAAGCAGAACTCTCCAAAACTAAAACCTTCTTCATAGAACGGCAACCATATATCGCACTAGTGAGCCCAGCCGGACCAGCACCTACAATGATAATGTCATACATATTTTCCTCCTATATTTTACTTTACAACAAATTAACACAATAAATACCTATATAATCATCAAATTTATCCAAGAAAAATGAAAAACAAGTTTTTCATTTACTACTCAAAAGATTCTGCTAACTCTCGTATAGTTAGATCCGTACACTTTAAAACTAAATCAATATTGATATTATTTCTTAATAAATTTTTGGCAATTTCTAATTTTCCTTTTTCTATACCTATTTTTATTCCATTTTCCTCACCATCACTATAGCCCTCAGAACGTATCGAATTCATGATTTTTTTAGTGGTAATTTCTCTATTATATTCATCAACAAAGTTATCATCCATTCCTAACCTCTCCAATTCCTCAATAATACACAAATTGGAGTCATTCTTGACTGAACTACGCATCTCTTCATAACTTTTTGATGAAAATAGCCATAATTTCTTATCAATCTCACTACACTTATCATAACACATTTTATGATAAATAGGCAAGAATATTTTAAATATATCAATATCACAACATTTTGTTCCTAAATCATTATAATCAAACCAAGACTCAATTTCCCCACATCCATCTAGGTCTTTTTCCTTATAATCATTAAACATTATTAAAACTATTTTTTTATTAGTAAACTTTTCACCTAATGCATAAACTTCTTTAAGCAAATAATGTTTTCCCTTATTTTGTTCCGCATCACAATAACTAGAATTCATTTCAATAATAACACAATTCTCATTATCAGATAATACTAAATTACTACGATAATCCTTAAGGAAATTACCCGTGTTAGTATCATTATCAACTAAATGATATCCTGACAAATCAACTCTTGTCATAGCTTTAATAATATCGATAAACCATTTTCTCATCTTTTCATTTTCAAACATATACCTAAAAGTTGTATCAGATATTAATGATACAAAAGCAGGTTTTTTTTCATCATAATTCATATATAACATCTCCTTCTAAAGATAGTTTAATAAAATATATTGATACTAAATTTTCATATTAACAATCATTCCTTTCAATTAACACATATAATAATGAAAATAATTTAGACTATCCTAAAACAATATCTTATTAAACATACCTTCATAATATATGATACAATTTTTATTTTAAAAATCCTTCCTAAAACAAAAAAAATCTAATAAAATATCCAAATTAATGATTTTTATCAGATTTTATTTTTCTTTCTTTATTAATTTCATTATTAAGGAATAATATTAGATTTTGAGACGGTTATTACTGGACGAATGCCGCGGTTGGTGTCACTCAAAGAATTAAAGTGCTTACTCAAGTAGCCATAGCTGCTCACGAGCCACGCAAAAGAAGAATCACCGACGCGGGCCGTACTTGTCCAATATGCCAATATATTTGCTGGACTTTCAAGGTTTACGTTACAACCATATTGTTCACAGTTTGTTAAATTACTGAATAACCATGCATAGGCACTAGCTCCCTTAGAATTAGCAGTTTGTGTTTCAGTCAATGAATCTAGATAATAAAATCCATTTGATGGTGTCCAACCTGCATTCCTTACTATACCATTTACTTCCTCAGCACTTATTAATTTTGCTTTATAGTCATTATAATCGATTGTATATCCATTTGTACCTTCAGTATTAGTGATTGCTGTGTATGTATCTGTTCTATTTTGTATTGTCCAATCTTTTGTATCTTCTTTTAAAGTCTTTAAAGCTGTTAATGGTCCTTTACCATTATTTCCACCATTATAATCTCCATTTAGTGTAATTCCCAAATATGTTATTCCTAAGTCTGTTGCTTTATCATTAGTTGCTTCATAATCTGCTTGTGATGCCCAGGCCATTCCATTTGATGTATTATGATCTAGTATCATTGTATATTCATTATCTGATACATCATACACATACCATTTCATACAACCTTCTTTTTTATCTGTACCTGAATTACTATTATATTCTTCCTTTGTACAACTTGTAGTTTTGCCATCATTTGCAGTTGGATTCAAGTATACTTCTATTCCATTACATTTTCCTTTTTCCGTTGAGTATACTTCTCCTCCTATCATTGTTACTTTATAGTCACCTATGGTTAGACATGCAGCCTCTACTGAACCTTCATCTAGAACTACACTTCCTCCTTCTGGAGCCTTTCCTGTAAAGGGAATGGCTGTTGGAGTTGGATTAGATCCATTTAGTAATTCACCATTACTATTTAGATTAAAAAATCCATCTAGATCTTTTTCTCCTATTTTTGTTAGTTCTGATATATAGTATTGGTTTACGGCATCTCTATAGCCATATGCACTATCTATTGCTGCTCCCTTTCTTGAATTCTCAATAATATTCAATATTATTGG
>CANRPB010000104.1 GCA_947632415.1 uncultured Bacilli bacterium | reverse complement strand
TCGAGACTTGCTTCAATATTGATTTTCATGTCTTCGATAACAACAACTAAGTCACCAGTATTATGATGATTATAAATGTTGGCTTCTAGAGTATCAGTATCGGCTATAGTGATATTATCAAGTAAATAGTTATAGTCTATTTTAGTGGCAATACTTATAATTTTCGCTAAAAATTCACGATTATTTTTGTCTTTCATTACATTTTTAAAAACAACATCACGCATTAATTTTAAAACTTTACCTTGTTCTAAATATTTTCTTATAATAAACACCTCCATAATAATTATTCGACAAAAATTTTAAAAATCCTTCTTAAAATGCAAAAAAAATGTTAAAAATTAACAATTTATTTAATATTTGTTTTAAATATGATTAATAATGACAATTATAAATAAAAAAGCAACCAATAAAGGTTACTTTCTTAAGTGACGCAAAGCGCCAATATAAACTTGATCTGATAAATTAAAAGATCAAGATGTAGATATAATAACATCTACATTAGTATTATGTCTTTTCTTTAATAAATTATACTAAAATTAAAAATTTTTTTACCACCTTTGATATAAAAATCATATCAAAATTTTTTTAATACTTAATATATAAACCTATAATATTTATTAAACCCATTTTTCTATTTTGTCTTTCGCACCAATACAGTCAGTTCCCTTAATAGCAATACTATCATTTATAAATGCACCCACACATATTTTCTTAATATCTTCGACAACACTTGCTAAACCTGAACCTTCATGCGTTGTAACTACTCTAATTACTTTATCTTTAAAATTTAAATTTTTAATTGCTGTTTCTATTTCAGGAGCAAAACTTCCCCAATAAACAGGAGTCATGATATAAATAACTTCATATTTAGAAATATCATTTATTTTACTTTTTATAGGAGCATTTCCTACTCTTTGTTTAGCCTCTTCAAGACACTTATTATATTCTTTACTATAAGGTATAAGAGGTTCAACTTTAAATACATCAGCACAAGTAATATCCCTTACATATTCAGCAATATATTCTGTATTTCCTTTATCAATATATCCCACTGCATAATTTTCAAATGGTCTTGAAAAATATATAATTAAACTTTTTTTATCTTTATAAATACTCATATTTAATCCTCCTTAATATTATTTATATTATAACATAAAAAAAAGTAAACAATATATAGGTTTACCTTTTATTAATATTTTTATAAATTAACTAGATAATTTAGATTTTGAGACGGTTATTACTGGGCGCACGCCGTAGGAGCTATCAGTGCTCACGATAATGTAGTTCTTCAAGCCGCCATCGCTACCCACATCCCACGCGCTATTAGAGTTGCCGGCGTTAGGAGAAGACGTCCAATATCCTTTCGTACTATTATCTACTGTTTTACATCCATATGTTGTACAATTATTCGTATTATCAAACAACCACCAATATTTACTTGTTACATTTTGTGTATCACAATCATCACTATTGTAACACTCGATTGTCCCTTTATCTAACAAGAACCAACTACTTCCTAACCCCCAGTTCGCCTCTGGACTTGAACCAACTTGATTCTTAGTTGATCTATCATTTTTCGTAATTTCTGCTACCTCTTCCGCTGTTATTAAACGGGCTTTATAAGCAGTGTTTTCCGTATCACTAGAACAACCAGTAGTATAATCTATTGTCCATGTAAAACTATTGTTAGGATTATAATTATCACTTGCTGTCATCGATTCTGTTTCCCAATTTTTTGTATCTTCACATAATTGATTTAACAATTGACCTGCATTTGTACTTGGACCTTGAGCATTACTACGGCTTGAATTCCATGCTACTGTTGCTGTTGTATTATGGTCTAGTATTAAATTTACTGTTTCTGAATTTTCACTATCTAAAAATGCAAAAAATTTCATACAACTTGATTTTAATGGATTTTCAGAAGCTTTTTCTTTATTGTCATTATATTCTTCCTCTGTACACCCTGTACCACTATCAACATCAAAATATATTTCTGTTCCATCTTCATATTTTTTATATGTTTGTGGTTGATCTCCAACTAAACCTCCACCACTATTAGTACAATTACCTTTTCCATTGGTTGTAAATTTTCCTTCTGCATATGTTACCGCGTATTCATCTATGATAATACATGCATCTGTTATTTCATTATTTTCAAGTGTTATACTTCCTCCACTTGGTTTTGTTCCCGTAAATGGTATTGTATATGTACTATTATCTCCATTTTTGATAGATCCATCACTTTGAACTGTATATAATCCATCTGATAATGCAAATTCTGGATTATTTGCTAATTCTGTTACATAATATTTATTGATGGAGTCTTTATAACCATACGCACTGTCTATTACGGCTCCTCTTTTTGAATTTTCTATTATGTTTAATATTATTGGTACTGTTATTACTGCTATTATAGCTAATATAACTATTATTGCCAATAACTCAATAAGGGTAAAACCTTTCTTTTTTTTCTTCATAAATACTTCATCCTTTCTATTTTTTTACTTCATTAATTACTATTAACAATTTATTATTATTTATAACCTTCCATTATGGTACACTGCTATTATACCATAATTCTATCACATCAACTCCTTAAAGTAAAGTGAATTATACTCATATGTTCGCAGAAGTAATATACTTCTGCGAACATTTTAAAATTCAAAATTCCTTGTTTTTACTGAGTAAATTGGCAATTTTAAAAATTTTTTTAATTTTCAAATTTATTTTTAAAATATTATTTTTTTATAAATTTTAAATCATCAAAATCTATTGTTTTTATTGACTTTTTAAGGATGTATGATAAAATTAATTTAGGGTAAAGAATTTCGCAGAAGTATATTACTTCTGCGAACCTCTTTGACATTTCTTTACACTATTTTTTTTACAAAATTTTAGACATAACTTTTTTATTCCAACTTCTTTTATGACACTTTGGACACTTTAAATATCTAGTAGTTCCATAATGCATAGCAAAAAACACTTGTAAATATTTAGGAATATATTTATTATGACATACTCTACATTCATAATATCCCGTTTCCGTCTCTATTTTTAAAGCAAAAGAAACACCTATTATAAGCACTAAAAAAGCAAAAATAAACAATATAATTTTGATTATAATATTTTGAATAAAAAATAAAGTGAACATTAAAACTAAAAAAGTTACTGTTGCTAAACCACCTATTACCCATTCATACATCATCATTTTTTTATTTTGCATTTCTTCTTTTTTAGACATTGCTAATAAATTCTCCTCAGCTTTAATACTATAATTTTCCATTTTAATCCTCTCACCACTTAATAATTCATTCACACTAATACCAAGCTCATTACA
>CANRPB010000103.1 GCA_947632415.1 uncultured Bacilli bacterium | reverse complement strand
TGGAATAAAAATAAGTTTTTACGACTATACCTTTTTCTTAAAAGTTAAAATAAGTCCTTGACAAAGGGTACATTTCACAAGAAATTGCCAAAAAACTATTAAAAGATAACATCGACATTGAACTAGTTTCAAAATATACGAATCTAACCAAAGAAGAACTAAAAGAAATTTCATAAATAAAATTCTTTTTTTTATCTTCTAAACAAAGTTCACATCACATTATCAGTACTTTATATATATACATTTGAAAAAACAACATATATTTGCTATAATAACACAAGAAAGGACTGATACCATGAAAAAACCAGTAGTAGCCTTAGTAGGAAGACCAAACGTAGGAAAATCAACACTATTCAATAGACTAGTAGGAAAAAAAATATCAATTATAGAAGACACCCCAGGAATAACAAGAGATAGAATATACGGAAACGTAAAATACAAAAACTATAACTTTCACCTAATTGACACAGGAGGAATAGACCTATCAGAAATGAACTTCAATGACGAAATAAAAATTCAAGTCGAACTAGCCATAGATTCAGCAGACATAGTCCTATTCGTAGTCGATGGAAAAGAAGGACTAACAAGCAATGACTATACTGTAAAATCAATGTTAAAAAAAAGTAACAAAAAAATAATAGTAGTCGTAAACAAAGTAGACAGTAAACAATCCAAAGAAAACGAATATTCATTCTATGAACTAGGCTTTGAAAACTATCAATTTATAAGCAGTGAACAAAACATCGGAATAACAGACCTACTAGAAGAAATAACCAAAGAATTTAATGAAATAGAAGAAGAATACGACTCAAACACAATCAAATTTTCACTAATAGGAAGACCAAACGTCGGAAAAAGCAGTTTAGCAAACGCCATTTTAAATGAAGAAAGAATTATAGTATCCAACATAGCAGGAACAACCAGAGACGCCATTGACACTCCATTTACATACTATGGAGAAAACTACGTCGTAATCGACACAGCAGGAATGAGAAAAAAAGGAAAAATATACGAAAATATTGAAAGATACAGCCTCCTAAGATCCCTAAAAGCAATCGATAGATCAGACGTATGTATACTAGTAATAAACGCCGAAGAAGGCATAATTGAACACGACAAACACATAGCAGGATACGCCAAAGAAGCAGGAAAACCAACCATCATCGTCGTAAACAAATGGGATGTAATAGAAGACAAAGAACAAAAAAGAAAAGAATTTATAAAAGACATCAAAAACAACTTCGTATTCATAGACTATGCACCAATCATTTTTCTATCCGCACTAACCAGAAAAAAAATTCATACCCTAATACCAGAAATAAAAAAAGTATACGAAAATAGTAAAAAAGAAATAAAAACAAGCCTATTAAACGACGTCATAATGGATGCCTATACACTAAATCCCCCACCATCATACAAAGGAAAAAGACTAAAAATATACTTCTCAAACCAAGCAAACACCTGTCCACCAACATTTAATATTCAAGTAAACAGTAAAGGATTAATTCATTTCTCATACAAAAGATACCTAGAAAATAAAATAAGAGAATCATTTGACTTTGAAGGAACACCAATCATAATTAACTTCAAAAATAAAGGCGAAGAAAAACTATAGCACACTTTAAAACTCTATCATATACTAGTATAGGAGGTTTTAAAATGGCAAACTTTTCAGATAATTTCTTCAAAAAAATAGAAAAAAAAACAAACGTAAATAAACAAACAATCCTCGATCTTGCAACCAAACTCCAACAAAACGATCTAAAAAATGAAAACACCCTAAGAGAAGTAATTCAAGAACTTAGTAAAATGACAGGAAAAGAAGTATCAAAAGAAAAAGAAGACAAAATAATAAACGCCGTTGTAAACGACAATGTCCCAAAAAATATAGATAAGATGTTTTAAAATCATTACAAATTAATGATTTTTTCTTGTCTAAACAAAATTCCTGTGCTAAAATGAATAATAGGTGGTAATGATGGACATAGGATACAGAAGATATGTAACAGAATATTTAGACTTTCTAGAAAACATTTCAAACATAATAGATGTATCACTATACAACACCATGGACGAAAATATAAACGAACTAATAAACAGTATACTTCAATATGTCCACGAAAACTTCCCAGCAATACTAATATCAAAAGACGAATTAATTGAAAAAGTAAAAAATACATATCTACAAAAAACAGAAAACTTCAAAAAAGATGTAAACTTCAGAAAAGCCAATACAAAATACGAACTAAATGGAATATTCAGTTTACCAAAAATAAAAGAAGCCATGGAAAAAGGAAATAAAGACCTAAAAATATGCTTTAACAGCATATCATACGGAACAAACGTATCATACAAAGACACCGTTTTAACAATATCAAGTGATATATTCGGAACCATTCAAAGAAACGGTACTAATAACCTAATATTCGCAAAAAAAACCAAAGAAACACAAGAATATATAGAAAAAAAAGTTTTAGAATACTACTGTAAATTTATGCTAAAATACGGAAACGAACTACTAAAAAAAGGACTAAATCCACTAGAAATAATACTAGAAAAAATAAAAAACTATGTCGAAATATCAAACGAAGAAATAATAAACGAATACAACCATAAAATAACCGTATAAAAAACTCTTTAAACATAAAAAGAGTTTTTTTTTATACAAAATAGTAACTTAGATACATACAAAAACAAACACAAAAAATTATTAAAAACAAATAATAAAATAAATTGTTCTAATATTTTCTAATTTTGTCGAAGTTGTAGAAACATCAAAAAAAAAATGGTAACCTATAACCACGAGGTGATAATATAAAAACAAAAAAAGTTTTCATCACCTTAAACAAAGCGAAAGGAATGTGTGGTTAATATGGACAAACACCATATGGATAATATGTTCAGCGAAATGATAAATGACATAGCATTCATAAAAATGGAAACACTTTTTAATCAATTTAGAAAAGAAAAACACATAAACTAAAATTCCACCCAATGTGGAATTTTTTCGTATATTAGAAATTTACTTTTAAAAAAATTGTTCTTGATAACTAATAATTAACAAACAAAAATTCGGCAATTAAATTCGTTTTTAAAATACTAGAAATCAGTTTCAATAGTTTTTAGTATCATCTAATATTACAATTATCACATATAAATAATTTATTATTTTTAAAAGTTTCTTATTTTTTTAATTTTTTTGCGATTTTATCAATTTTAATAATTGGTAAATTTTTTTTTACCGATTTTTAAAATTTGCTAGACAGATTTTTAATTTTCTGTATATATTCTTTATCAAATTATGAAAATTACGCATTTGCTTAACATTTTATTACATGTTATTCTTTATGTGTTGACAAAAAATTTACTCAATAGGAAGGAAGATATTATGTCAAAA
>CANRPB010000102.1 GCA_947632415.1 uncultured Bacilli bacterium | reverse complement strand
TACAAAAGCAAAAACCTTAACTCCTGTACCAGGATTAGTTGTAGTACCACTAGTAGTATTACCATCATCAATAATACCTGAACCCTCGTTATCATCATCAATAATACCTGAACCACCATTACCATCATCAATAATATCTAAACCACCATTACCAGACGTATTATTAGTTACTGTTATAGTTGATTCAAACTCAACTGGAGATGCATTACAACTACCATTTTCATCACACACACCAGTACCATTTATCGTTAACTTAGCAGTTGTTGTTCCTTCTTTTAAACCTATTATTTTACCAGTATTAGCATCATACTTAGCGATACTTTCATCATCTATTTTATATTCTACTCCATATTTATCTATCAAATTAACATAGTCATTTAGTGATATATTACTACCAACACCATTTATTTTTACTTCTTTTAAAAATGAATTATTATTCAAATATAAACGTCCTAATGCTGTATTGTGACTTAAATCTATACTCGTTAGTTTATTACCATACAACGATAAAATGTCTAATTTTGTATTTTTACTTAAATCTATACTCATTAGTTGATTATTATGCAAATATAACCATTCTAATTCTGTATTTTTGCTTAAATCTATACTTGTTAGTTGATTATTATACAAATATGACATTATTAATGCTGCATTGTGACTTAAATCTATACTTGTTAGTTTATTATTATTCAAAGATAAATCTGTTAATTCTGTATTTTTACCTAAATCTATACTCGTTAGTTGATTATAAGACAAAGATAACCATTTTAATTTTGTATTTTTGCTTAAATCTATACTTGTTAATTGATTATTAGACAAATATAAATATTTTAATGCTGCATTGTGACTTAAATCTATACTTGTTAGTTTATTATTAGACAAAGATAAACTTTCTAATGCTGTATTGTGACTTAAATCTATACTTGTTAGTTTATTACTAGTCAATTCTAAATATTCTAATGCTGTATTTTTGCTTAAATCTATACTTGTTAGTTGACTACTAGGCAAAGATAAATTTGTTAATCCTTCTAATTTTTCTAAACCTTTTGCATTTTTTACCCCAGCAAGTTCACACTCTAAGCTAGTTATTTTCTTTAAGTTTTCTTCTGTAACTTCACCACTATTAATATCAGTAATTGTATTATCTTTGTTAACTTCGTTATACTCTTCTAAAACACACTGTGCTAATTTCTCATCTGGAAAAATGTCTTTCATAGTTTGAGCACTTACACTACCCATAAATAAACAAAATGCTAATGCTAAAAATATTTTCTTCTTCATACACTACCTACTTTCTATAATAAGAATAACATCTTAAAAAAAATTATTCAATAAAAAGTAGAAAAAATATTATATTAATGTAAAAAAGTGTCAAACTATCATAAATTTTCAAACATTATTTTATTATAAACATTTTTTAATTCATCACCCTTAAATCCCAAATCAGACAATATACTATAAGATGTTTTAATATTCATTTTCTTAAAACAATTCTCATCATCTAAAATTTTCAAAATTAACTCATACTTATTTTTATTTTTTGAAATATTTAAACGCGCTAATTCCCTTAACTTCTCAATCATTTACTAATGCCAACTCCTTCTAACATATATTTATCATCCTCATAAGTCAAAATATTTTCACTAAATAAATTATTTAATTGTTCCCTTGTAACACTAATTATTTCCTGAGTACTAGTCCTAAAATAATATAAACTATTATTACTCTCAAAAATAATTAATCTCTCCATATAACCATCATCATGTCTATAAAAAGCAAGAGAATAATTTATATTTCCAAAATATCCCACACTCTGCATACGCATAAAAGTTATAATTAACTCACTACCCCTTATCTTCTTCTTTTTCATCTCATCAAGAAAACTACTCATATTAGCACCATAATCAACACCAATATCATTAAAATAAGACGCTTCATACTCCTTCACTAAATCATAAGTCGTAATCACTTTTTGAGATAATAATTCTTGATACACCTTTTCAAAGGCATTCCTAAATATACTTTCACTATCATTAACATAACTTACACCACTTAATCTAATACCCAACTTAGCGCTCGTTAAATCATTAAAACTTTCCTTTACATCAATTGGATCAAAATCAATTCTTATATTTTTATCCTTAATTAATAAAGCTATATATTCATGTACTCTAGAACCCTTACCACATCTAACACTTCTAGCATCAACACCATCCAACCTATTAACCAACTTAGTAAAAATATGAGCAAAATCACTACAAAGAATATTAGGATTATTAACATTAATACTTTCCATTATTTCCTTAGAATACAAGCTATTAACACTCATATCAACCATATAAGATCCCTCATATTCAAACAACAAACACATTTTAAGATAAATATAAGCAATCTTTTCTTCCAATGAATATGAAGAATTTAACCCACCAAAAACATAATCCTCAATACTTTTATCTAACTTCCAATCATTATCCATATATTTTTGCTTATGATAACTATTAACAAAACCATCACTAACACTAAACTCAGTATCATAAATCTTATCAGAAATATCAATAAAACTCTTTAACTTATTAAACCTTTCCATCATCTGCTTAGAAACAAAATCAAAATTAAACTGAATATTTTTTATCATAACCAAATTTTTATTATCATCAAAATATCGCATCATTTCCAATAAATAGTGCGCTTGATTATATGAACCATTAAACGAAAATAAATTTTTATTATTCTCAAAATCCAAAAACTTATTATACATATCATCACTACTTAAAACTTGAAAACACAAATTAATAAAACTAACGTCAATTTCATCTTTACCAACTAATAAAGCATAAACATTACTATTATTAAATTTATTAATCAAATTTGAATACCTATCATCATTATAACTAGCAATACTATATAATAAATCAGTCAAAGAAACCCTATATCCTCTATCATATATTGCCTTTTTATCCTGAAACGTAGAGACAAGATCATAATCATTTTTATATAAAAAACAAATTCCTTGACCACGATAAAAATCAAAAATCATTGAATTAATATCATCACTACTAAAAGTATTAAGTGTATCAACAACATCACGCTTAATATCACCAGTATTATTTAAAATCATATATTCTATCATACAAATCTAACTCCCCTTAAATCAATACACTACTTATAACTAAAATATTTACTACAATAATTATAATTGATTATACCATTTTTATAAAGACATAAAAAAACTTAAAACTTAAAAATAGATTATCTCTAAAAATCTAAAATAAACGCATTAATTAAATTTTATCTAAAAAATGTTAATTTTTAACATTTTTTTCATATTTTAAGAAGGATTTTTAAAAATT
Source organism: uncultured Bacilli bacterium (assembly GCA_947632415.1). Taxonomy (GTDB): domain Bacteria; phylum Bacillota_I; class Bacilli_A; order RF39; family UBA660; genus UBA3631. Next base: position 218 of record CANRPB010000102.1, on the reverse strand, counting down.
TTGTCGAATAATTATTATGGAGGTGTTTATTATAAGAAAATATTTAGAACAAGGTAAAGTTTTAAAATTAATGCGTGATGTTGTTTTTAAAAATGTAATGAAAGACAAAAATAATCGTGAATTTTTAGCTAAAATTATCAATATTGCCACTAAAATAGACTATAACTATTTACTTGATAATATCACTATAGCCGATACTGATACCCTAGAAGCCAATA
>CANRPB010000101.1 GCA_947632415.1 uncultured Bacilli bacterium | reverse complement strand
TTCAGGAATTGACTTTAAACTAGTTTATGAGGACTATCATTATTCATCCCTTACAATCTAGTACAGAGCGTAAAAATTAATAAAATATCAAGAAATTAAAAATACATTGGAGGTAAAAAATATGAGTAGAAAATTAATTATAAAGCAATGTAAAAAATGTATGACAACAGTAAAAGTAATTAAAGAATATGGAAACGAAATAATATGTTGTAAAGAAGCAATGAAAGAACTAATTCCAAATACAGTAGATGCAGCATTCGAAAAGCACATTCCAAATTATGAGATAAAAGATGAAAAAATAATTGTTACAGTTAACCATGTCATGGAAGAAGAACACTACATTGAATGGATCAGTATGTGCTTAGACAATAAAGAAAGTATAGTATACTTTAAACCAGGTGATATAGCTAAAGCAGAATTTAATTATGTACCAGGCTCAACAATTTATGCCTACTGCAATAAACACTCATTATGGAAAAAAGACGTAAAATAATAGAAAAAAAAGATCAAATAAATTACAATTTATATAAATAACATAATTTAAACTACCTTTAACTAGATACACACTTAATATATAAGACTACTAAAATAAACCTCTAACACTATCCTACTTTTAAGACAAATTATATGTCTTTTTTTTATTATCAACTACAAAAAAAGAATATTAAACCTATATTCCTTTATGATAAATCAAAATTATTCGAATTTTGAACTGTTTTTTTTGTGAGAACTAATTTTTTATACTCTGAACATTCATTTTCCAATATACCTCTTTCAGCCTCATCAATTATTTTTTTTAACATATTATTTACACTACGCATACCCGTTTCACTAGTAGGTACACTATCCAAAATTGCCTCTACAAAACTATCGTCTATTATTAGATCAATTCCAAATTGTCTTTTATAACGAGCACGTTTTTTATTTAATTCACTTAACTTTGATTCTAATAATATTCTTTTTTTAGTTTCTCTATCTAACTCATCAAATGTCAATATAGTACTTATTCTTGATAATTCTTCTAATGTAAAATAATTTTTTTCAACAATTTTTTTTCTAACATCATATCCATGCACTTTAGGTTCCTGTGATGTTATAAAACCAACATTACGATTTTGAGAAGTAATTTTATCAAATACACCTGCAAATACCTTATTTGTCATTAATGAATTATAAGTAAAATCATAATATTCATCATTGATTGGAAAAATACCACCAGCAGTAAAAGTTAAAAGAATGTTTTTTATAACTGTTTTAATATCTAACTCAGATTCATTTAATTTGTCAAATTCATCCAAAAATATTAAACCCCTTTGAGCCTTATAAATATCCCTTCCAGCCCGTTCATATATAGATATTATTATATCTTCAATACTAGTTCCCTTAATTCCTTGAGGAACAATATTAGAAGCATTTACACTAATTGATGGAATGTCCAAATACGAACAAGCAGCATTTATTGTTTCCGTTTTCCCAGTTCCCGTAGGACCTATTAATAATATTGACTCAGTTCCCTCATCTTCCCTCGCCGTATAATTCATATATAGCTTCTGAGCAAAAATATCTATTTGCTCATCATGACCAAATACTCTTTCTTTGATAGCTTTTCGCAATCCTTCATATGAAATTGTACTCGTTTCTTGATCCGAAATAATAACCTTATTATCCTTTTCATTTGAAAAAAAACTTTCAACCTCTCTAATAGTTTCTATCTCTTCTATTTTTTTATTTTTAATCTTTATTTTAGTAATTTGTTGCTCCCTTAATTCCTCAAACTTCAAAACCAATCTTTTATATTTTTCCATCAATACTTTTATCTCTTTTATATTATTACATTGTAATATCGCATTTAATGCATCCTCATTTAATATTACAGACGGAATATCTTTATTATACATAAACGTTATATCTTCTTCTTTTTCCTTCATAAAATCTAAATCAATTTCTAATTTTTCAGCTATATCACCAAGCGAATCTGTTTCAACATAAATGATTTTTTCCTTATAATCATTATAAAAATATTCACTTAAAAAATCTTTATTATCTTCATTCAATTCATCCTCAGCAAACTCATAAATTTCCTTCAATTCTTCTAAAAAATAAACATTTTCCATCACATATCTCTTTTTTAAATCATCACTACTACTTAACAATGATATTTTTTCAGTACCTGCTTGAAAATCAAATCCAATAGTTTCTCCTTCTTCTATAGATACAGGAAACAAAATAAACTTACCCTTTAATATTTTTATTACACGATACTTTATTCCATATTCTATGTCATCCGCTTTAATCATATAAATCACCTTGATATGATATTATATATAAATATTTAATAAATTACAATAAAAAAAAGATTTCTCTTTATACAGTTTCAATAAAATTCTTAGTTTCCTTTTCAATCCAATCTAAATACTCTTTTGAACCCTCAATTATTTCATAACAGACGATTTGTGGTGTTTTATACGAATGATTATCTAAAATTATCCTTTCAATTTCTTCATATAAAATCCTCCTTGTTTTCATCTGAACTAAATATTCATTTTCGTTTTCAATCTTTCCTTCCCAATGATAAACACTTGTAATATTTGATATTTGACAACAACTTACAAGTCTTTTTTCCAGTAAAATTTTTATAATTTTATCAGCTTCTTCTTTATTATCAAAAGTTGTTGATACTGTAATATATTTATTCATTTATCCTCCTTTTATACGTTTTTTTAATCATTGGATTACACTCTATTCCCAATGCATAATGTCTATAATCCCCTTGACCTAAAAGCACAATCTGTTCATTCATCAACATATAAAAATAATTCTCACAAGTTATTTCAGGTATTTTGTTATACATAATATCACTATATATTTCATCTTTCGACTTATCTAAATAATATACATATGGTGCTTCACCAATTATTTCATTCTTTATATTGACAACTGGAATTGGCAATGCAAAATCAAGTAAAATAGTTGTATCATCCTGCGTTAAATCATTTTTAAAATCCATTAAATTAAAAGCATGACATTCTTTTTCATTATTATCTGTTTTTTCAACCCCTATAATTAAACTAATGTCATATCCCAAAAAAGATAATATATTTTGAGTCATTACACCAATCTCAGTACATTGATAATTACCTTTACTTTTAAATAAACTAAACACTGACTCATGTATAGGATCAAAAAAAGTTGTTTCATTTTTATATATTAATTTAATCATATCTTCACGATCTAAAAATTTAATCAATCCAAAATATTTTTGACAAAACTCTAATATATAATCAAACAATTCAAGCTCATCCAAAACATCTTTTTGTTTGATATATCTACAAAATTCTAAAATATAATCATCATCATCTATATAATAAAATTTACCATTATTTGTTATAATATGATTTAAAAAATCCCATTTTAATCCATATACAATTCGTGTATCTTTAGGAATATAACCATCAAACTTAGCTATAACATCAATTGGAGGCATTTCTTCAGTACAATCAAACAAAATATTAGACCTGCTATTATAATCTAATAAATAACCAATAGTATCATTTTTATCTTCTTGTTCTTTCTCTAATAACTTAATCCTATTTTCAACTAAATATTGCAATTGAATATCATTTAATCTTTGTATCTTTCTTAAAAAATCCATTATATCACCACTAATTTTTTATATTATAACTCATATCTGTTAATTTGCACACCCTTTCTTTTTACTTTATAAAAAAA
>CANRPB010000100.1 GCA_947632415.1 uncultured Bacilli bacterium | reverse complement strand
ATAAACATTTTATAAATATCTTGGTTATTTTCAAATAACGCTTTTAACATACGATCAAATGTTAAAGGAATCATTGGGTGTTTAACTTCTAATTCTTCTAAATTGTCAATGTTAATTTCTTCTATCATAATTCTCCTTTCCCGCTAAATGGGCCTACATAATATATGATAGAATTTTTATTTTAAAAATCCTTCTTAAAATACAAAAAAATCTGAAAAAATATCAAATTTATTGATTTTTATCAGATTTTTTATTAATTTCATTATATAGTTTTTTTCAAGCATTATCTTTAAAACAAATGTTTGACAAACATATATTTACATGTTATAATGTAAACATAAAAAGGAGGTTGTTTATGAAAGAATTAACCAAAAAGCAAGAGGAAATTTTAAATCACATAAAAAAATTTATCGTCTCTCATGGATATCCACCAACTACTAGAGAAATAGGAAAAGACTTAGGTATATCTTCACCAGCAACTATTCATGTTCACTTGGCAAAACTTGAACAAAAAGGTTATATTAAAAAAGAAAATTGTAAAAATCGCGCTATTGAACTTCTAGTAAAGAATGAATATGAAAATAAAAATGAGGATATAATTGAAGTTCCACTTTTAGGTAAAATTACGGCGGGTAATCCTATTGAGGCTATTGAAAGACCTGATGAGTTTTTTCAATTACCTAGTTATTTAGTTCCTAAGGATAAGGATGTTTTTACTCTACATGTTGATGGTTCTAGTATGATTAACGCTGGTATTTTAGATGGAGATATTGTTATCGTAGAAAGACGAAATACAGCGCGAAATGGTGAAATTGTTGTTGCGATGACAGATGAAAATGAGGTTACCTTAAAAACATTTTATAAAGAAAATGGTCATTTTAGGTTACAACCAGAAAATGATACTATGGAACCATTTATATTTGATAATGTTACTATATTGGGAAAAGCTATTGGACTATACAGAAAAATATAAGCATTTGCTTATATTTTTTTATAAATATGGTTTTAGGTTTTCTATTTCTTGTTCTTGAAATTTTAAAAGATCTTTGGCCATACCTAAAACATCTTTTAAAGCATCATGAGCGTAATTTTCAATTTTTTTATTCATTTCAATTGTTCCCATAGTGAAGCCTTCTATTAACATACTAGCCATTTTGGAATCGCTGTTATCTTTCATTACTTCCATATTCATTTCCATCTTTGACATGATATCGACCATCATTCCTAAACCTTTAGGAGTAACATTTTTCTTTTTTAAAATTTTCTCACTTTTCTTTTTAAAAGACTCGTATTCTTTTAATTCATCTTCTAATTTTTTTTTTATTTTATTATCTTTATTTTTTAATAGTTCCAACAATTTAGTTGTCGATTTAACGCCCATATCTGCTGTTTGATAGATGTGCATTAACAATTCATTATTTTCGTTCATTTAATCACTCTCCAGTATTATATTGTGTTATATTATGTTTTTTATTCATATATTGATAACTACTAATAATTATTATTAAAACAGGAATAGCTAGTATTGTTCCTAAAAAACCAAAGAGTTTGGTACCAATAAAAATTGCAATGATAACTAATATTGGGTGCAGTTTAGTGCTTCTACTATAGACTAATGGACTTATGATATAACTATCTAAAATAGATAAAACAAGTATGCCTATTAAGGTTCTAATAAATAGTCTATAATTAATAACGAATGCTGTTACAAGGGCAAGGACATTGGTAATCATTCCACCAATAACAGGAATTATACTTAATATGCCGGCTAGTAAACCTAGTAATAAGTAGTTGGGATGTCCTACTAAAAAAAATATCAGGGAATATTCAATTATGTTTATTAAAATTAAAAGGAAGAAACTATATGTATATTTTTCAAGTTCAGTATTGATACTTTTTATATAATCGTATGTACTTCTATTACTTAAAAGTTTTATTTTTCTTTTTATCTTATTCCAATCTAAAAAAATATATATACTTAAACTAATAACAATAGTTATAAGACTGATATAGTTGAAAATATTATCAATTATATTAATATTAGTAATTTTTTGAAAATAATTATATAGGTCAATAAAATTAATGTTATATTTTATAAAGTATGTTTTGATGAAATAATAGATCATACTAATACAATCAGTAATTTGTGATGATATACTAATAATTAATTTTATCAGTATGTATGCACTAGCAATAATACTACTTATAAATATTAATATACTAATTATTTTATTAAAGTGTTTATTTAATTTTTTTAAATATAAATTAAATACATAACTTATTATAATAGATATAATAAAGGGTTTTATAATATTTATACAAAAATCATAGATACTAAGCCATAGTGTCCTAGTGTTATATATTATCAATATTATTAGAAGTACTAGTAAAAAATTTACTAATTTATAATTTAGATTGTTTTTTATCATGTTTCACCTATTAATTATATGAAAAAAGGCATCATAAGATACCTTTTTATTTATTTAAAACAACATTAATAACTCTTCTTTCAATTGTTTGATTTTGACTAGAGTCAGTTGCTGTATAGGTTATAACATGGTTTCCAACTTTATTACTTAATTGACTATTAACACTAACTTTTATGTTTTTATCATAGTTATCAGTTACAACAACATCTTTATTTAAATCAAAACTACTTACTTCTTCGACACTTAAAGTTGTTTCTTTTGGAAAAGTAATTTTAGGTGCTTCATTATCTCTTATAATAACAGTTCTTGTCGCTGTTGTTGTTCTTTTTTCTTTATCGGTTGCGCTATAGACAATATTATATGTTTTAAAACTTGATGTGTCTATTTTTTGTACTTCTTGGTTACCGTCTTTGATTTGAATAGAAACTTCAATATTGTTTCCATTACTGTCTTGGGCAGTGGCGTTTTTTTCTTTATATTCTTCATTAATATTTACATATTCAATATAACTACCATTTAAGACTAATATTGGATAATTGCTATCAATTGTTTCGTTAACGTCTTCTAAGTCTATTAGAGCTAATTCAAAGTCGTATTTTTCATTATTTTTAGTAACTTTAATAATACTTTCATTGGAAAAAATTTTGCCAGTAATCGGATTTTTAACGTTTACAGGTAGATAACCACCTTGTTTTAATACTCCTAATTTAATTGTTATTATATCATTATTTTTCATAACTTCTGTATTATCAATTAAAAAATCATTTGCTGAGTTTTTTATATTAATAACTTGAGCATCGTATGCTTGATTTTTGCTGTTGGTTATTGAATTACCAACTTTAGGTATTATAATTACACCTAGTACAGCAAGTAATACAATTACTCCTAATAATTCAATTAATGTAAATCCATTCTTATTCATGTTATCCTCCAACTATGTATAAATTATATCATATTGAATCTTATAACTCAAATATCTTTTAATAAAGATAGTGTTAATTAGTTGTCTAGAAACTGAAAAAAATGTAAATTAAATGTTATTATAGTGTATTTTACTTTTTCCTTATAGAACTATAGCTCGCAGTAATTTTATTATTGCTATAATTCTGTATTAATAGTATATCAAAAAGTACTTTTTGGCAAGTACCTTTTTTAGATATTATTATTTATTTGTCCTATTTCTTCAATGCTTAAACCTGTCGTTTTAGATATAATATCAATATTAACGTTTTCTTTTAATAAATTATTGGCAATTTCTTTTTTTTCTTTTTGCATACCTATTTGTATTCCATTTTCCTCACCCTCAGATCGCATTGAATTCATCATTTTTCTATTAACAATTTCTCTATCATATTCATCAACAAAATT
>CANRPB010000099.1 GCA_947632415.1 uncultured Bacilli bacterium | reverse complement strand
TGAAAAGAGTCTCTTTTCTTAAGTTCTTTATCAATATCATTTAATACACAAAATTTTTTTAGTAACCATTTAGGTTCAATTAATTCATCTGCCTTAGGATCACCGGTAATTCTATTAATAACAATACTAGGTCTTAATAATTCAAGTTGTGAACAAGTAATATCAATATATTCTTCTTTAGATAAAACATGAAACTTTTTTTCATCATACAATTTCGCCAAAGGAGTATCTTTAATAATATGGAGCATATGAATTTTAATTCCTTGAATATCTAATTCATTTACGTGTCTAACTGTATCAAGCATCATATCTCGGGTTTCATAGGGAAGTCCATTAATAATATGAACAACTACATTAATATTGCGTTCTCGTAATTTCCTAACCATATCGTCAAAACACTTTAATGAATGACACCTATTAATCAACTTAGTTGTATTTTCATGAATTGTTTGTAATCCCAATTCAACTGTTAAAAAAGTACGTTTATTTAATTCATCTAAATAATCCAAGCATTCATCACTAATCGCATCAGGTCTTGTCGCAATTGACAAACCAACAACACCATCCATTTTTAAAATAGTTTCATATTTTTCTTTTAAAACTTCAACCGGTGCATAAGTATTGGTTCTTGCCTGAAAATAGCCAATATACTTACCATTAGGCCATTTTTTCTTCATCATATTTAAAGTATCGTTAAATTGCTTAATTAAATCATCGTTTTTATTACCAGCAAATTCACCACTGCCCATTTTGGAACAGTAAATGCACCCTTTAGTTCCAACAGTACCATCAATGTTGGGACACGTAAAACCACCATTTAAACTAATTTTAAAAACTTTACAATTAAATTTATGTCTATAGAAATAATCCAAAGTATGATATCTTTTATTAGAATCAGAATATATAAACATAAAAACCTCCAAAAAAAGTCGCCTAAACGACTATATTAATCTTATTTCATTCTCAGTAAAAAATGGTTTATTTTTATTAATTCTATCATAAAATAAAATACCATTTAAATGATCAATTTCGTGCTGAAAGGCAATCGCTAAATCTTCACGTGCTCTAACTTTAATTTTGTTGCCATCTTCATCATAACCTTCAACGGTAACACGAGCATATCGAGGAACATGACCTTCAACTTCTCGATTAACACTCAAGCATCCTTCACCAGCTTCAGCGGCAATCATTTCCTCAGAATAACTAACAATTTTTGGGTTTATAAAAACATAATTATCAAATTTTCCATCTTCATATTCATGAACGATAACAATAACTTTTTTATTAATACCAACCTGCGGAAAAGCAAGCCCCATACCAGGTCTTAAATCATACTTTTTTTCATATTCTTCAATTTGGCTATATGTTAGATGATCGATCATTCTTTGAATTAATTTCTTCTCATCATTAGATAATGGAAATATGACATCTTCTGATTTTTTTCTTAAATGTTTATCTTTTTCATCTAATATTTCCAATTTCTTAAACATAATATCACCTCACGAATAAGATTTTATCACAAAGAATCTAAAAAATAAAGTAAAATAAATAAAATAATAATAAGTGCAGATAATAAAAATGGTGATAATATGAAAACAATTCTATATACAGGGGCTGCTTCAGGAATTGCGGCTAATGTAATTAAAAAAATAAAAAACGAATATTTTATATATGTAGGAGTTCATAATGAAAAACAATTAGAACTAACGCAAAAAAGGTATAAAGATGAAGCAAATATAAAAGTTATAAAATTAGATATGTTAAACCATAAAGATTTAGAGAAAATAAAAACATTAGATATTGATATTCTAATATGTAATGCTGCTACATCATATGGAGGCTCTATAGCTGAAATAAAAATTGAAAAACTAAAGGAAACTTTTGAGGTAAATGTTTTTAGAAATTTTGAGTTAATTCAAATTGTTTTAAAAAACATGATAAAAAAGAAAAAAGGAAAGATAATCATTATGTCTTCATTAATTTCTTTAATGCCTATTTCTTTTCTAGGAAGTTATAGTGCTTCTAAATCAAGCATAAATACTCTGGCATTAACTTTAAAAAAAGAGTTAAAATTACTAAGTGATAAAATACAGATATCTTTAATAGAACCAGGAATGTATCATACAGGATTTAATCAGGTAATGTTACAAGATAAGTATGGTTGGATGGAAAAAAAATCATATTTTAAAGAAGAATTAGAAATGATAAGAAAAAAGGAAACTATCTTTTGGAATTTACTCGAGAAAAGAAAATTGAATTCAATTGTTAAACAAATAGTAAAATGTATAAAAAGTGACAATCCTAAATTTATTTATAGTGCTCCTAAGCTTCAGAGAGTAGTAACAAAAATTTATAATATAATAAACACCTAACCTCATATTACCTATTTTGAAAAAAAGAATAGGTTATAGTAGGAGGTTTTTTTATGTATCATTTTATAGGTATTAAAGGATCAGGCATGAGTTCATTAGCAATTATAATGAAACAACTAGGATATGATGTAAAGGGAAGTGATTATGAAAAACATTATTTTACTGAACAGGGCTTAAAAGAAAATGATATCAAAATAACCCCCTTTGATAAAGAAAATATCAAAGAGGGTATGACTATAATTCAAGGAAATATGTTCAATGATGATAATATAGAAGTGAAAACTGCCAAAAAACTTAATTTAAAAATACATTCATATCAAGAAATGGTAGATTACATTACTAAGAAATTTAATTTAATTGCCATTAGCGGAACTCATGGTAAAACCACAACTTCTTCTTTATTAGCGCACATTTTAGATTCTAATTACTTAATAGGAGATGGAAGTGGAAAAGCAAACAACAGCGCTTATTTCGTTTTAGAAGCTTGTGAATATAAAAGACATTTTTTAAATTATCACCCCAATTATACAGTAATTACTAATATCGACTTAGATCATGTCGATTATTATAAAGATATCGAAGATGTAATTGTTTCATATCAAGAGTTTGTTAATAAGTCAAATATAGTAATAGCTTGTGGTGATGATGATAACATTCTTAAATTAAAAAATATTAAATATTTATATGGAACAAATGATAATAACTATTTCCAGGCCAGGGATATAGTTTATAATAAAGATGGTTTATCATTTGATTTATATATAGATAAGAAAAAAATGTATCATTTTAATTTACCATTTTACGGCAAACACATGGTATTAAATTCCTTAGCCGTTATAAGTATATGTTATTTAGAAAAAATAAGTCTAGATTTAGTTAATGAAAAACTAAAAACGTTTAAAGGCGCTAAAAGAAGATTTAATGAGACAAAAGTATTGGATAATATTGTAATTGATGATTATGCACATCATCCTAATGAAATTAAAAGTACTATAGAGGCAACTAGACAAAAATATCCAGATAAAAAATTAATAACGATATTTGAACCACACACGTATTCTAGAACTAAAGAATTTTATAGGGAAATTGCAGACAGTTTAAATAAAAGTGATTATACGTATATTATGGATATATATCCATCAAGAGAAAAACAAGATGATTACCCAGAAATCACAAGTAATATGATTTTGAAGAAAATAAATAAAGGTGAACATATAGAAAATAACGAAGTAAATAAATTAATTAAATATAACAATGCTGTATTATTATTTATGAGTCCAAATGATTTAAGTGAGTTTGAAAATAAATATATTGAAGAATATAAAAATATAGGAGTTTAACTTTTATATTTTTTGAATAATAGTTTATAATTTGTTACTATTCACAGCCAAAATAATTAAATTTCTATAAGTATGTTCATAACAAGTGTAAAAACTTGTTTTTTTAG
>CANRPB010000098.1 GCA_947632415.1 uncultured Bacilli bacterium | reverse complement strand
AATTTTATTTTGTTTTCAGTTATAATAGAATTTAAAAAGATAGATTTCTCATCTATCTCTTGACTGAACTGTAACTAAAAATTTTTGAAAAATAGTAATTGCGCATGACTTATTACTATTTTTTTGATACAATAACTTTAGGTGGTATAAATGCAAATAGAAGACGTAGACATAGAAAAATTATCTCCTATGATGAGACAATATGTGGAAATAAAGAAGGCTAATAAGGATGTTATTATATTATTTAGATTAGGTGATTTTTATGAAATGTTTTTTGAGGATGCTATAACTGTATCTAGGGAATTAGAATTAACATTAACTGGGAAAACGGCTGGTCTAGAGGAAAGAATCCCTATGTGTGGTGTACCTCATCATTCATCAAATCTTTATATTGAAAAATTAATTGAGAAGGGATATAAGGTAGGAATTTGTGAACAACTTGAAGATCCAAGAACGGCTAAAGGACTTGTAAAAAGAGATTTGGTAAATATTGTTAGTAGTGGGACAATACTAGATAGTGAGATTTTAAATGAAAAGGAAAATAATTATATTGGTTCATTATTAGATTTTAAATCAGCATATGTTTTAACATATGGTGATATTTCAACAGGTCAACTTTATACATCTTTAATAGAGCACAAAAATAACAAAATAGTAAGTGAAATATTGAGTATAGGAATTAAAGAGGTCATCACAACTGAAGACGTAGATATAAATATTACAAGTTTATTAAAAAATCAATTTAAAATTACTTTAACTATAACTAATGAAATTGAAGAACAATCTGAATATCAAAATATCTATGAAAATATTGATGATTCAAGATTAAAAGATGGGGTTAAACATTTATTGACATATATTAGAAATACTCAGAAAAGAAATTTATCTCATTTACAGACTGTTATTGTAAAAGAAGAAAAAGAACATTTGAAAATGGATATTCATACTAAAAGAAATCTTGAATTAACTGAAACATTAAGGTTGAAACAAAGAAATTATTCCTTAATTTGGCTTTTAGATAAAACTAAAACAGCCATGGGTTCAAGATTATTAAAGAATTATATTGAAAATCCGCTTGTAGATATAAATGAAATAAATAGAAGATACAAAATAGTTGAAACATTAATACAAGAATTTATTTTAAAAAGTGATTTAATTGATAATTTGTTTGAGGTTTATGACCTAGAAAGATTGAGTGGTAAAGTCGCTTTTGGTAATGCTAATGCTAGGGACTTAATTCAGTTAAAAAAATCTTTAAGTGTTTTACCGACTATAAAGGATATTTTAGAAAAAATTAATTATGACAAAACTATTAATCCTTTACCAGAATTGTATCAAATTTTAGAGGATAGTATATATGAAAATCCTCCTGTAGGGTTAAAGGAAGGATATTTAATAAAAGAAAATTATAATGAAGAGTTAGATGAACTAAAAACTTTAAGAAAAGGTGGAAAAGATTTCATTGCTAGGTTTGAAACTGAAGAAAGAGAAAGAACAGGAATTAAAAATTTAAAAGTGGGTTATAATAAGGTTTTTGGTTATTATATTGAAATAACTAAAGGGAATACTAATTTAGTTAAGGAAGAATATGGATATGAGAGAAAACAAACTTTAACTAATTGTGAGAGGTATATAAGTCCTATATTAAAAGAAAAGGAGTCATTAATATTAAATGCTGAGGAAAAAATTATCGATATTGAGTATGATTTATTTGTTGAAGTAAGAGACAAGGTAAAAACTTATATAAAAGAGCTTCAAGATATAGCTAAGGTAATAAGTGAAATTGATGTACTTCAAGCATATGCAACTGTGAGTGAGGAAAATAATTATGTTAAACCATTATTAAATCAAGATAATCATTTAGAGGTAATAGAAGGAAGACATCCTGTTGTAGAGAAGGTATTAGAAAATAAGGAATATGTATCAAATGATATTAAGATGGATGAGGAGACTAATATTCTTCTTATAACTGGTCCTAATATGGCAGGTAAATCAACGTATATGAGACAGATGGCTATCATAGCGATAATGGCGCAAATAGGTTGTTTTGTTCCTGCTAAAAAGGCTAATCTTCCTATTTTTGATGCTATTTATACAAGAATAGGGGCAAGTGATGATCTTGTTAGTGGTGAATCGACTTTTATGGTTGAAATGATGGAGGCTAATAATGCTATAAGTAATGCTACGAAAAATAGTCTTATTTTGTTTGATGAGTTAGGAAGAGGAACTGCTACTTTTGATGGAATGGCTTTGGCTCAATCAATAATTGAGTATATTCATGATAAAATAAAATGTAAAACTTTGTTTTCAACGCATTATCATGAGTTAACTGATTTAGAAAATAATCTTAAAAATCTTAAAAATGTTCATGTAAGTGCTCATGAGGAAAATGGTGATATTATTTTTCTTCACAAAATAAAAGAAGGAAGTATTGATAAAAGTTATGGTATTCATGTTGCTAAATTAGCAAGTCTTCCTGATGCTCTTATCAAGCGTGCTGGGGAAATATTAGAGGTATATGAAAAGAAGGAAATAAAAAGGGATATTAAAATTCAAGAGGCATTACCAATTGATGAATTAATTGAACAAAATAGTCCTATTGAGGAAGAATTGAAGAAAATAGATGTTTTAAAAATAACGCCTTTGGAAGCAATAAATATTTTGTATGAATTAAAAGAAAAAATTAAGTAGGGAGAAAAATGGAAGTAAAAAAAGCACAGCCAAATTATGATATTAAGAAATTAACTATATTAGTTAAAAAATTAGTTAAAACTCTTTATATAAATGAGTTTATGAAGGATAAAGATATTGAGGCCAAAGAAAGGGAATTACAGACAATAAAAATAGAAAAAGAGTATTTAATAAAGGGTGTTATTGAAAATGATATTATAAGAAAAATAGTAATAAGGGATAAAGAAGAAATAATTAAGGAGATTAAGGCAGAAATACAAAGTCTTAATAAACAATATAATTTAAGGCTTGATGATATCATTAAGGATGGAGATATTGATGAAACTAAGATTGCTGATTCTTTAAGGTTAATAGGGCTTATCGATGATTTTTATCAATATGAGAAAAATAAAAAAGAAAAAAAGCATAGGCAAGATGAGATAAAGGAATTAAAACAATTAATTAAAGAGGAAAAGTATTTAAATTCTAAAATAGAACCACTTATAGAGGGTATCAGACAGGAAATTGAATATATTAGTAGTACTAAGAGAAGTATTAAAAGTATTTTGATAATAAAAAAGCATCATCAAATTTTAGTGAAAAAACTAAGGGAAACAATAAACTATTTGTTGGAAATTCAAAAAAGCACTGAACATTTATTTATAAGACACAATTATTTTTTCTATGAAACGTCAGTGGATGATTTGGTAGATGATATATATACATTTATGAAGGAAAAAGATTATAATCATGTATATAATATTTTAAAAAACATTTTAACAAGTAATAAAAATAGTATTATAAATGCTGAAAAAATAAAGAATAAAAAAATAGCAGAGGATGAACAATTAAATGATGAATCAAATATTTACTTTGATGGTATCATTGAAAATTTAAAGGTTAAAAAAGATATACATATTTATCATATTGTAAATTCATTGTATAAGTTTGAAGAAAATGAGCCTAAACAAAAATTATTTGTTGAATTATTACAAATATTAAGTTTAATAAAAAGTATTGAAACTAATACAAATATTGAAGAAATAATTAATGAACAAAATCTTAATGATTTTGAAGTTGTCTTTTTAAAATCTATATTTAGTGATAATTTAAATGAAAAGGAAATAGAAAGTCATATAGAATTATATACGAAAATAATAGAGTTATATAAAAAAGATGATAATATAATTGAAGTGAAAAAAAATAAGTAAAGGTACTTGATTAAAAGTATCTTTTTTGATATATTATTAATGTAGAATTATAGCAAA
>CANRPB010000097.1 GCA_947632415.1 uncultured Bacilli bacterium | reverse complement strand
TATACTTTATTTCTACTATTTATAACTAATTCTTTTATATCATCAAAAATATTATTTATTTCATTATCATTACCTATTAATTTATCACTCATTAGTTTCCTCCAATCATATTTCCTATACATAAATTATATAATAAACAGCAAGACTTTTCTATAATTCTATTAAGAATTTTTCATTTAAAACATTCAAAATTAATTCATAATTTTTTTAAATATTTAACCAATCATTTGTTAAAAAAATACCCTA
Source organism: uncultured Bacilli bacterium (assembly GCA_947632415.1). Lineage (GTDB taxonomy): Bacteria > Bacillota_I > Bacilli_A > RF39 > UBA660 > UBA3631. The sequence continues at coordinate 3,730 of CANRPB010000097.1, read as the reverse complement.
ATATTATAAATATTAAGGCGTATTTTAACTATATTTTTTTATACTTATTTTTTCTTCTAACAACAACATAACATGATATAGCACCAATAATAACTAAACAATCTACAAAAGCAAAAACCTTAACTCCTGTACCAGGATTAGTTGTAGTACCACTAGTAGTATTACCATCATCAATAATACTTGAACCACTATTATCAGACGTATTATTAATTACTGTTATAGTTGATTCAAATTCAACGGGAGAACTTTTACAATCAGAATGATTTTCATCACATCTAATAGTACCGTTTATCGTTAATTTAGCACTTGTTGTTCCTTCTTTTAAACCTATTATTTTACCGGTATTAGCATCATACTTAGCGATACTTTCATCATCTATTTTATATTCTACTCCATATTTATCTATCAAATTAACATAATCACTTAGTGATACATAATTACCAACGTCATTTATCTTTACTTCTTTTAAAAATGAATTATTATACAAATATAATTCTTCTAATTCTATATTTTTGCTTAAATCTATACTTGTTAGCTGATTATTAGACAAAGATAAATCTGTTAATTCTGTATTTTTACTTAAATCTATACTTGTTAGTTTATTATCATGCAACCATAAAACGTCTAATTTTGTATTTTTACCTAAATCTATACTTGTTAGTTGATTACTATACAAATATAACTTTGTTAATGCTGTATTGTGACTTAAATCTATACTTGTTAGTTGATTATTATACAAAATTAACCATTTTAACTCTGTATTTTTGCTTAAATCTATACTTGTTAGTTTATTATTAGACAAAGATAAAGATACTAATGCTGTATTATGACTTAAATCTATACTTGTTAGTTGATTATCCTCCAAATATAACGTTTTTAATGCTGTATTTTTGCTTAAATCTATACCCGTTAGTTGATTATTATACAAAGCTAACAATCCTAATGCTGTATTGTGACTTAAATCTATACTCGTTAATTGATTATTCTCCAAATATAAACTTTCTAATGCTGTATTGTGACTTAAATCTATACTTGTTAGTTGATTATTATATAAAGACAACTTTGTTAATCCTTCTAGTTTTTCGATACCTTTTGTATCTTTTACCCCAGCAATTCCACACTCTAAAATAGTTATTTCCTTTAAGTTTTCTTCTGTAACCTCATCACTATCACTAATTGTGTTTTCCACATTAACTTTGTTATACTCTTCTAAAACACACTGTGCTAATTTCTCATCTGGAAAAATGTCTTTCATAGTTTGAGCACTTACACTACCCATAAACAAACAAAATGCTAATGCTAAAAATATCTTCTTCTTCTTCATACACTCCCTACTTTCTATAATAAGAATAACACCTTAAAAAAAATTATTCAATAAAAAGTAGAAAAAATATTATATTAATGTAAAGAAGTGTCAAACTATCATAAATTTTCAAACATTATTTTATTATAATTTTTTTAATTATTTAACTATAAGTATAATATTTTTAACATCTACTTTTCTCTTACATATTTTTTACTTCTATTATGTAATTGTCTTTTATTATAATTTTATTTTTTCTTTTGGCTATTTCTAGATAAATTGGAATAAAGAATATTGCAAAAATAAGCATTATAAAGAAACTAGCAAGCATTCCAATATCAAGAATCTTTACAATATTGTTTGAACTTTGCATTTGTGCTTTTGTATAATAGGCATTTCCATTATAAGTATAATAATCACTATTATCACCAATATTAAAATTATATTCTGATTCTCCACACACAACAAAAATATCATATCCATCTATTTTTATATATTGACATAAATTATTCCCTTTTTTCTTTTTATACACATCTGTAATAATACCAGATTTGATTTCATAATCTCCAATATCAATCATATCAACTAACCAATCATGAATTAAAGGAACTGATATTATAAATATTACTATTATTGAAAAATATATTAAAACCATCTTTAATAAAAATTTATTATTTTTCATAAACCTCACCAACTTTACTTATCTTCTTCTTCATTATGTGTTTCAGATATTGCTAAATCATCATTTACAGTTATTTCATAAACCAAATTTTCCATAGGTTCACACATACCATCATTTGCACATTCAAATGTTAGTTTTACTTTTCCAGGTTTTAGTGCCGTGATTGTATATATACCTTGTCCACCACATCCAACTGCTTTTGGATCACACCCAGAATCATCATAGTTGTATGATACTTCAACAATATCATCTTTACTTAGCTTATAATCCCAATTAATTCTTGCAGAACTATTTGTATAAAGCGAAACCTCAAAACTATCACCATGTTTTTCTTTTATTTTGCATCCTGTTAAACTAATTACTGCAATTATCGCAATTAAACTTAAAAATATTTTTTTCATAAATCCTCCTTTAATATTCAAAGAATAAATTTTAAACCTATTTTTCAATCTATTAATATTATTATCAATAAAGTTATAAGCATTATAATTATAATCCATAAAAAGAAAACCAGTTTCCTTTCTTTAGGTGATAATTCCTTATAGCCTGTTTCAACATCATATACCAATTGACTTTCATTATATGGTATTATAAAATCAATAAATTGGCATAACATTACTTTTAAAATTTTTTTCATTGAAATTTTTTTATCCATAATCATTAAATCCTTTTCTTATTACACATTAGAGCTACTCAAATACTTTATAAAAATAATTTTACTATAAGTATAATAATTTGAGTTAAAGCCACAAAAAGCGCTACCGATATTACATACTTCCAATATAATTTATTTGAAAAATCATTTTTAGCACTTATTCTTTGATCGTTACAGTCATTTATATTATCATTTGTTTCATTGATTATAACTTTTTCATCAGTTTTATCATCAAATATTTCTATTTCAAATGAATTAATGTGTAAAATAACATTTATTCTTATATCTCGTGTAACATTTATTTTTTTTATAATTGTTGCAAGTTGTGCTCTAATTAGTATTTCATGTTCCCCTTCTGATAAATATGTTTCAAGTGTTTTTCCATTTCTTAGATAATCTAATTGTTTACCATCAATATATATTTCAGGAAACACTAGACAACATATAAATCTAAATTTTCTTTGAAATCTTATCTTATATTTTTGCTCATTCATACTAATTATCCAATCTTAAAACTCCACTAAATCATAAGGATAATAATTTATATCTTTAAATTCTTCATTATTTAACCCATTAATTTTAAATATCGCAATTAAACTTAAAAATATTTTCTTATTCATACACTACCTACTTTCTATAATAAGAATAACATCTTAAAAAAAATTATTCAATAAAAAGTTAAAAAAATATTATATTAATGTAAAAAAATGTCAAACTATCATAAATTTTCAAACATTGTTTTATTATAAGCATTTTTTAATTCATCACCTTTAAATCCCAAATCAGACAATATACTATAAGATGCTTTAATATTCATTTTCTTAAAACAATTCTCATCATCTAAAACATTCAAAATTAACTCATAACTTTTTTAAATATTTAATCAATATTTGTATAAAAAATAACCCTAATATTATAAATATTAAGGCATATTTTAACTATATTTTTTTATACTTATTTTTTCTTCTAACAACAATATAACATGATATAGCACCAATAATAACTAAACAATCTACAAAAGCAAAAACCTTAACTCCTGTACCAGGATTAGTTGTAGTACCACTAGTAGTATTACCATCATCAATAATAC
>CANRPB010000096.1 GCA_947632415.1 uncultured Bacilli bacterium | reverse complement strand
ATAGCACTAATCAATGTAAAAGATATTGCCGATAAATCTAAATTTGATGGTATTAAATCAACATTTTCTTTATGATGCAGTATTACATCATCAGTTTTTATAGGTTCATCATTTATTGATTGTTCCATTAAATTAGCGAGGGTAGGTATATTATCTGTTTCATAATATCCCATACAAGTTGTTAAATCTCCCTGTGGATCACAATCAACTAATAAAACCTTTTTTCCTAATTTAGATAACGCTACACCTAAATTAAATGTTGTAGTGGTTTTGCCAACGCCACCTTTTTGATTTGCTACTGCAATAACTTTGCAATTAGACATTTCTTGCCTCCTTTCTTTATAAACTCTAGCCATACCTATATATAATAAGAATGGCTATGTATGGCAATAAAAAAAGAACTGATATTTCTATCAATTCTATATGTATTTAAAGGCTTAAAACCTTATATTTCTTGGCAGGGGATGAGAGAATCGAACTCCCATCTGGTGTTTTGGAGACACTCATTTTTCCATTAAACTAATCCCCTAAAATTTTAACTTGAAACATCTTTTTTTGATGTTTTTTATTTTGTTTTAACTTTTTTGTAATATTTCAAATTGGCAGGTAAACGCTCCAATTTTATATTATTCTCATTGATAAACCCTTTAATTACGGCGATTATTTGATGGTAGGCATAAGGTTTTGGAGCAAAATTAATGTTATCGTAAAAGCTTTTTATCTCTTACTTCTTATACTTTCATATAAGTTCAGCATATCTTTTCATCTTTTAGATGTCGAGGACTCTTGGATAGATTATATTCTATATTAATAGGTTCACTATCTATGCGTTGCGTGTGTTAATACTTTTAAATACTAACTTCCACTCTGATTAGCATGACATTACGTTTTAGCCTTCCAGTTTTCTTCCTCGATTTTTTACTAACTACTGTTAGGTCGGCCATTTTTAACCGACGTTCTACCAACTGAACTATTCCCCTATATGTGCTTTTTCTAAGCAAATATATTATAACAAATTTTATTTTACAATTGCAATAAAATCTATTAATAAAAATAATTGCTTAATGTAATTAATACATCATTTTGAGTTCGTCTATTAATTTATATAACTTATATTCTCAATTTCAAAAATACATGATTGCTAAACTCTAAAAATAAACCATTAAAAATATAAGCACCATTATATTAACAACGCTCTAACTCAAAAAGCAATTAGATTATACCATAATCCTACTATTAATTCAATAATAAATATTTAAAAATAATCATATAATGTAATGGTGATAACATGGCAATAATAAAATATACAAGCAAAGAAAAAGACCTGCTAGCAAGAATAATGCGAGCAGAAGCAATTGGTGAAGGACAGCTAGGCATGCTTATGGTTGGCAACGTTGTAATAAATAGAGCCATAGCCGACTGTCTAACATTTAAAAATGTAGAAACAATAACAGATGTAATATACCAACCCAATCAATTTTCAGGAACCGAAAATCAAATTTTCTTCAGCAATCCAACAACAACTGAAAAAAGACTAGCCGAACGAGTAATAAGAGGTGAATACTTCTTCCCAGCCACCAATTCCTTATGGTTTTATGCTCCTAAAACAGGTGAAACATGCAAATCAACCTGGTATGACCAATCTCTAGCAGGAAGATATAAAAATCATTGCTTTTACATACCTGACTTTAACGTTTGCAAACAAATACACTAAAAACTATTGTAGCACTTTACAATAGTTTTTATATTATCAATTTTTGTCCAATACTAAGCACACTACTAGAAAGATTATTCTTATTCATTATATCAGCAACACTTGTATTATAATCACGTGCTATACTATATAAAGTATCGCCCTTCCTAACAATATAAACAGAATTTTTATTAGAAGAATTAGGTATCTTAAGTCTTTGCCCAATACTCAATAAATTAGAAGACAACCCATTAAAAGACATAATATCCTTAACATCAACACCGTATGTTTTAGCGATATTATATAAATTATCGCCCTTTTTAACTACATAAGTTATATAATCAACATCCTCAGAAGAAATATCACTGAATGGAATAATGAGTCGTTTCCCAATACTTAACATATTACTTGAAAGATTATTTAACCCTTTAATATCATCAACTGAAACTCCATATTCTTTAGCAATACTATACAATGTATCACCACTTTTCACTATATAAGTAATATAATCATCCACCATATTATTAGGTTCTTCTACAATTAATCTTTGGCCTATGGTAAGATTATTGCTAGATAAGTTATTAAGTTCTTTTAATCTGTCAACTGTAAGATTATACTTTCTAGCTATACTATATAAAGTGTCCCCACTTTTTACTATATAATATTTACTATTATTCCCTCCCAAATAAGAATTAATAGCCATTACAACAGCATCTGCATATTTCATATAATCATTATTAAAACCTTGCGCAAAATTACTATCACTTAAATTCCCATATTGAAGCATAATTGGTTCAATATTACCACTATTTCTATGAATATAATAATAATCCTTAGATGTATCACTAGGTAACCTTAATTGATATGGCTCTTTGACATTCAAATCTGTATCAATTAAATTATTATAAATTAAATTTGCAAATTCATTATTATCTCTAAGTGCATAAATAATTTGTGCAACATCTTCATCAGAATCAAGATGGTTAGATATTAATATCACATCAGAACTATTACCATATATATCTAAAATTTTATTCATGCGATCTTCATCATTTAAAGTAATATCAGTATCTCTAACCAAACTAACTGCATACCCCATATCCTTTAGTTGATCAAACATATATTTTGAAATAAGTAACGTTAAATCCTTTTCCTTAAATCCATTACCACTAGTTCCAACATCAACACCACCATGTCCAGCATCAATTATAATCTTCTTTTGACCCATTATTCTATCTAACATTCAAAACCTGACCTACACTTAACATATTACTACTTAAGTTATTTAATCTTTTTAGTTCATCCAAACTTATATTATATTTTCGTGCAATACTATACAATGTATCTCCTTGTCTTACAGTATAAACAACAGTTTCAGAATAAGGAATTTTAATTACTTGATTTACTGATAAATTATTAGTAGTTAAATTATTGATTTGTTTTAATTCATTAACACTTATACCGTATCTATTTGCAATACTATACAATGTATCTCCTGGCATAACTCTATAATCAATATAATTTGTTACCTGTGTATCTATAACTTCACCACCTATTGGTACAAGTAATCTTTGACCAACTGATAAAACATCACTATTTAAATTATTAATATTTCTTAATCTATCAACACTTATATTGTATTTACTAGCTATTCCATATAATGTATCTCCACTCTTAACTATATATGTGTCATAATCAGGTTCTACCGTTTCTTCTATAATTTGTCCTGTTGGTATATATAAAGTCATACCTACATTCAACATATCGCTAGTAAGATTGTTATAATTTTTTAATTCATTTACACTCACACCAAATCTTGAAGCAATACCATACAAAGTATCACCTTTTTTTACAACATAAACATTATTATTAGTCATTGGTTCTCCAGATATTATAAGAGTATCTCCAATATTAAGCATATTACTTGTTAAATTATTTAATCTTTTTAACTCATCAACACTTATACCATACTTTTTAGCAATACTCCACAAAGTATCACCTTTTTTTACCACATATATGTTAGAATCTGTTGTTGGTTGATAATCATAATTAATATATTCTAAAACGGCTCTTACTACTCCTTCTGCTAGGTTTTTATAATTGTTTTTTAATTGATTAACATCGTCCTTGGAACTATCTAAAAAACCATATTCAACAATAACTGGTTCTGTGTTACCAGTGTTTCTATGAATAAAGTAATAATCCTTACTGTTATCTGATGGCAAACGTCTTTGATATATTTTTCTTGGATTTTGCCCTTCTTTTTCTAATTCAGAAAGGATTAAGTTTGATAGTGTATTACCATTTCTTAGTGCATAGATTACTTCAGCACCATCGCCACCTGGGGATAGTCAATGTGTAGTGTTTAATTAAAAATGTTTATCAAATTTATAATCTATATACCCCAACATATTTGAAAAAATTATGTCAAT
>CANRPB010000095.1 GCA_947632415.1 uncultured Bacilli bacterium | reverse complement strand
ACAAGTTGTACAAAGGAAGAATATAATAGTAATGAAAAAAAATTAGAAAAAGAAGGTTGTATGAAATGGTATGTATATGATGTATCAGATAATGGGTATACAATGATACTAGATCATAATACATCAAATAATGTAGCATGGACATCACAAGAAGACTATACTAATGCGACCGATAAAGACAAAATAAAAAATACGTATGGAATAACATATTTGAATGAAAAAGTACCAAATGGCAATTATGGTGCAAGTGGAAATAATAACAAAGGCCCATTAACAGCATTGTCAAAATTAAAAGAAGATACACAAGACTGGAAGTTAGATAATAGAAATGATTCATATGCCACATCTACAGATACAAACGGTAATGGATATACAATCGATTATAGTGACTATAAAGCACGATTAATAAGTGCGGAGGAAGTAAATAGTATAGTGAAAAATTTAGATTCAACAACATTAGAAACATGGTATTATTTTGATTCACTAGATCAAAATGAACCGTCAAGAACAAAAGGATCAAGTGCATATGCTTGGTTATATAATAATTTAACAAATTGTGAGAGTCATGGTTGTGATATTAGTCTCGAAGAAGATAATGTATGGTCATATTGGACAATTACTCCCCGTATTAATGTTTCTAGTGATGCTTTTCGTGTAAACACTGATGGTTATTTTAGAAGAATGGATGTTAATAACACCGACCGTGGTATCCGTCCAGTAATAACCGTCTCAAAATCTAATATTCTTCCTTAATAAATTATTAGTCAATAATATAAAAATCTGATAAAAAATCAAATTAAAAATTGATACATTATCAGATTTTTACTATATTTAATAATCAATATCATCATTTTATATTAAATGTAAATTATATGACAAAATGTAAATATAAAAAAATATACAAAAATAAAAATTATCTTGCAAAAAAATTACTTTAAATATATAATTATAGTAGTAGAAAGAGTGATTTTATGAGCAAGAATAAACAAGAAGCAGTAAAATTAATTCAAAAAAAAATAAACGGTCAATCATTCCTATCATACAACGAAATAGCCGAAATAACAGGATATCATCCCAAATATATACTAAGACTAAAAAAAGAACTAATAAACAACACCATAAGTTTTGAACATGGAAATAAAAACCGAAAACCAGCAAACGCAATAAGCGAAGAAGAAAAAGAAAAAATAATTAATCTATATAAAAGAAGTCACGCAAGCAAAAGAAAATTTTCAAAATTTTATGCCAAAAGAAGTTACTCATGTATATATAACGTTATAAAAGAATATGAAGAAAAACAAAAAAACGAAAGTTATAAACAAACATAACTTTTTTTTGTTTCCATATTTATACCATAACATATATTATAGTAGTGTTAGAACTATAATTTCTAACAAAAAAGGAGTTATATATGAGTATTACTATGGATAAATTAGACATTAACAAAAAAGGTATTGTAACCAAAATAAACTCAATAGGAATTATGAGGAGAAGACTGATGGACATTGGAATTGTCAAAGGAACAACAATTGAATGTGTACTACAAAGTCCAAGCAAAAACCCCAAAGCATATCTAATAAAAGGAAGTATAATAGCGCTCAGAAATGACGACGCAAAACAAATAGAGGTAAAACCAATATGAGAGTAGCGCTAGCAGGCAATCCCAACGTTGGAAAAAGTACCGTCTTCAACGCATTAACAGGAATGCATCAACACACAGGAAACTGGATTGGAAAAACAGTATGTAACGCCAAAGGATACTACACCAAAGATAAAACCATTGAAATATACGACCTACCAGGGACATACTCACTAAGTTCTAGTTCCAAAGAAGAAGAAGTAGCCCGAGACTTTATTTGCTTCGAAAAACCCGATGCCTGTATTGTAGTCTGTGATGCAGTATGCTTAGAACGAAATATGAACCTTCTCATACAAATAATGGAAATTACCCAAAATGTAACTCTATGCCTTAACATGATAGACGAAGCCCAGAAAAAAGGCATAAAAATAAACACCAAAAAACTATCAGAAACGCTTGGAATACCAGTCATAGAAGTATGTGCTAGAGAAAAAAAAGGCCTAGACGAAATCATGCAAAACATAAAAACATGCCGAACAAAATTTAAAATAAACTACTGCGAAGAAATAGAAAATGCCATCGATATCGTTCTACCACTAATTGACGATAAAATTGACATTAACCCCAAGTGGTTATCATTAAAACTAATAACCAAAGACGAAAGCTTCAAACAAAGTATAACAAAATACTATCCCAATATATTAAAAGACAAACTTCTAATAAGCAAACTCGAAGAAGCAAGAAAATACTTATATCAATGCGGAATCCTAAACGACTTAAACGATATTATAGTATCAACAATAATTGATAAGTGCAAAGAAATAACCAACCAAGTCATAATTGAAAATAACGAAACATACAATCAAAGAAACCGAAAAATAGATAAAATCCTAACCAATAAACTAACAGGAATACCAATAATGATAATAGGACTAATGATAATATTTTGGATAACCATTGTCGGAGCAAACTATCCCTCAGACATGTTATTTCAATTTTTTAGTTACCTAGAACAATACATAACAAACTTTTTAAACTTTATTCACATGCCAACCATCATAATATCTCTATTAGTAGATGGAATATATAGAGTCCTATATTGGGTTGTATCAGTCATGCTACCACCAATGGCAATATTCTTTCCAATATTCACACTATTAGAAGACGTTGGATATTTACCAAGAGTATCATTCACCCTCGACAACACATTCAGAAAATGCAAAGCCTGTGGCAAACAATCACTAACAATGGCAATGGGATTTGGATGCAATGCCGTAGGAGTAAGTGGAGCAAGAATCATCGACTCACCACGAGAACGCTTAATAGCGATTCTAACAAATGTTTTTGTACCATGCAATGGACGTTTTCCCACAATAATAATGCTCTTATCAATGTTCTCAGTAGGTAACTCATCAATACTAAGAGCCATTCTTCTAACAATAATTGTCATGTGTGGAATAATCATGACCTTCATAATATCATTAATTTTATCAAAAACACTCCTAAAAGGCGAACCATCAAGTTTTGTACTAGAACTTCCACCATACCGAAAACCAATCATAATAAAAACAATAATAAGATCAATACTAGATAGAACACTAACCATTCTATCCAAAGCCATCAAAGTATCAATACTTGCCGGAATTGTCATTTGGCTTTTAGCTAATATTACCATTGACAACATGAGTCTATTAAACAAACTAGCCATTATACTAAACGACTTCGGTCTACTACTAGGACTAGATGGAGCCATTCTAGTTGGGTTTATTCTAGGATTCCCAGCAAATGAAATTGTCTTCCCTATAATCATGATGATATACATGAATACCATAACACTAACCGACCTACCTAGCCTAGAAAACCTAAAAACACTTCTAATCTCAAATGGATGGACACATGTAACAGCCATATGCATGATAATATTCTCTCTATTTCACTACCCATGTTCAACAACATGCTTAACCATCAAAGAAGAAACCAAAAGTACAAAATGGGCAATTATTGCCTTCATAATACCAACAATTATCGGAATATTACTTTGTATGATAGTCAACTTTATAATATAGTTACTATCATTTTTAATACATAATAATAAAACTATATCGCTTATCAAACTTATTTAATACAAATAACACTATATAACTATAAAAACACAACAATTACAATAAATCACCAAAAGTAACACAATAAAAAAAAGTAGGAAACCTACTTTCAATCATAGATATTTTCATTAATATAAGACTTAAAATATTCATTTTAATTATCAATATTCCCTATGTCATCAATTGATAAATCTGTCATTTTAGATATTTCAGCAATATCAATATTAGCCTCAAGTAATCTCTTAGCAAATTCAATCTTTTCTTGTTTAAATTTGTTCTTTTCATTATCGAGTTCTAATTTTTCCTTATCTAAATTTTTCTTATTTTCTCTTAATTTTTCTTCGATTTTATTTTCTCGTTCTTTTACTATATTTTCAAGTTCTCTGACCTTGTTTTCTTGTTCTTTTATTCTATTTTTTTCTGCTTTTAAATTATTTTCTTGTTCTTTTAAATTATTTTGTTCCTCTTTTACCTTCTTTTGCTCTTCTTTTAATTTAGTTTTTTGTTCAAGTATTTGTTTCTCTTGCTCTTCAAGTTCTCTTTCTTTGGCCTTTCTTACAC
>CANRPB010000094.1 GCA_947632415.1 uncultured Bacilli bacterium | reverse complement strand
AATGATTTTTGAACTGTTATTAACTATGTTATTTAGTTGGTGACAGTTTTTTGTTGTACTTAAATTTAAAAAAAGGTATAATGTTGTTGGTGATATTGTGAGGCTTAGGAATGTTAGGGGTGCTTCTGAAATTATTTCGGCATCTAGTTATGTAATAGATGATTATAAGAGTTATAGGGGAAGTTTTAAGTCCTTATTTGGAAATGATAATGATATTCATGTCGAGATTGGTATGGGTAAGGGTGATTTTATTATTGGTATGGCTTTGAAGTATCCTAATATTAATTTTATTGGTATTGAGAAGTTTGATAGTGTTTTAGTTAGGGCAGTTCAAAAACTTAATGATTTAGTTATTCCTAATTTAAAATTAATTAGAATGGATGCAATGGATATTGATAATGTTTTTGATAAAGAGGTTAGTGTTGTTTATTTGAATTTTTCTGATCCTTGGCCTAAGGCAAGACATGAAAATCGTAGGCTCACTAGTCCTATATTTCTTAGAAAATATGATTTGATTTTTTCTGGTGTTAAAAGAATTGTTCAGAAAACTGATAATAGGAAGTTGTTTGAGTATTCGATTATGTCTTATAATAATTATGGTTATGTTATTGATAGATTGTCTTTGGATCTTTATAATGATGATATAAGTGATAATGTTTCAACTGAGTATGAGAAAAAGTTTGTTCAGTTTGGGAGTGTTATTTATATGATAAGTGTACATAAGTAGACATATTTTGTTTAAAAAGTGTTATATTTTTCTATGATTTTTTGTAAATTTTTGGTATAATTTAAGAGAGTAGGTGAATCATGAAAAGATTTGTTTCATTACTGTTAACTATTTTTTTGATTGTTTTTATGACTGGTTGTACGGCTGTTAGAATTAATACAACTGATATTGATAATATTGTTGATGTTGTTTTGTCTAAGGAAAACAGTCTTTATAATCATGTTGGTAAAGGGTATAAGTATTATATTCCTAGAGGTGTTACTTATATAGATACAGTTGAATTTAATGATAAGCTTTACTCTGATGGCAATTATTATTATTTGTATATTGATGCGATTAGTTATTATTATCAAAAGGATATTGAAAGTGATGTTGATGATTCTTCGTATTATTATCGTGATATTTATATAAATGATAAAGTTGGGTATATTAATATTAAAGAGGTAGATAATAAATATTTAGTTGAATTTATGTATAACTATGCTTATATTGAGTCTTTGGTTGATTTTGAGGATATTAATAGTGTTATTTTGAATAGCTCTTATATTCTTTCGACGGTTAAGTTTAATAATAATGTTATTAAAATAATGCTTAATGATGATTATTTTAGATATAAAGAGGAAAAGTTTGAGTTGTTTGATAATAATGAAAATGAAGAGAATATTTTGGAGTATAACGAGTAGGAAGGTGAGTTTATGGGATTGATGGATAAGCTTAGGGATATGTTTACTGAAGAGGTTGAGGAAGAAAAAGAGATTAAGAGTGAGGTTATACAAGTAGAGATACCTGCTCCTCAAAAGAAGGAGGAGCACGTTGTTGAGGAAGAGGTAAAAAAGGAAGAAAAGGTTTCGACTCCAATTTTTTTCGATGACAATGATTTTGTTAATTTAGAGACTCCTAGGAGACAGCCTCAGGCAACTCGTAGTCAGGTTGATAGACGTCCTAAGAAGGTTGAAGTTAAGAAGGATAAGAAGGAGGATAGAAAGATTTTTAAGCCAACGCCTATTATTTCTCCTGTTTATGGTGTTTTGGATAAAAATTATCATAAGGAGGATATAAAACCTAAGAATATTTCTTCTTCAAATGAGTATTATAATCATAAGGATGTAAATATTGATGATATAAGAAAGAAGGCTTATGGTACTTTAGAGGATGATTTAGAGGTAACTTTGTTTGGTGAGACTAAGGATGATGTTGAGACTGAGGAAATTGATATGTTTGATGAATTGATGGATGATGATTCAAATGTTTCTAGTTCTAATGAAGATAGTGGTAGCGATTTATTTAATTTAATTGATTCAATGTATGAAAAAGAGGGTGATGATAATGGAGGTAGCTAGTCAATTATTACCGATTATTCTTTATACTTTACTTAGTATTCTTGTTGTGTTTGTTATTGTTTTCTTTTATAAGTTGATAGTTACACTTGATAAGACTAATGTTGTTTTGGATGATATTTATGTAAAGGTGCATAAACTTGATAATTTATTTGAGATAATTGATAAGAGTGCGGATACAATAAGTATGATTACTGATAAGGTGTCTAGTATTGTGTCAAGTTCTATTTTAAAAATTTTTAAGAGAAAAAGAAAGGATGATTTTTATGAGTAAGAAAAAAGGTTTAGGTAAGTTTTTGTTGGGGGCTACTATAGGTGCTGGTTTGGGTATTTTATTTGCTCCTAAAAAGGGTAGTGATACTAGAAAAGATTTAAAGAGAATGATGGATGAGTTAATTGAAAAGGCAAAGGGAATTGATGTTTCTGAGGTTTATGAAAATATTGAGTTGAAGATTGAGGAGATTAAGGCTGAGTTAACTGATTTAGATAAGGAAAAGGTTTTAAAGATTGCTAAGAGAAAGGCTAAACAAATTCAAGATATGACTGAAGAGTTGGTTGATTATGCTGTTAGCAAGGGAACACCAGCTTTGGAGAGAACTGCTGATGCGATTAGACAAAAGACTATTGAGGTTGTTAAAGAGGTTTTGGCTAGGTTGGAAAAGGAAGAGGGTTAGTTCTTTTCTTTTTTTATATTTGATGAATTTTGTTTTAAAGAATAGAGGAGTTTAATTTTTTAGAAATTGGTACTTGATTAAAGGTGTTTTTATATTTTTTAATGTTATTGATTTTTTTTAACAGTTTAAAGAAATATTTTAGGGATAATTATTTCATGATTTTTTTAATATTAAAACTGTGATTTTTCTGTATTGTAATTTTTTTTAAAGTATGTTAAAATTTACCTAGAATAAAGTAGTGAAGTATAGTTTCTTCGTTTGTATTATTTTATTACTTTATTTGGCATTAGAAAAGGAGGAATTTATGAAAAAGAAAAACGGATTTACTTTAATAGAATTACTAGCGATAATAGTAATACTTGCAATCATTGCAGTAATAACTGTCCCAATAATATTAAATATAATTGAGAATTCAAGAAAGGGAGCAGCGATAGATAGTGCATATGGTTATAGAGATGCCGTGAACCAATACTATATATCAGAACTAACAAAAATAGGAGAAAAAGATTTGGATGGATTTTTTAATCTAAATAGTAATGGCGAATTACTAAATGGATCAAACAAAACTCCAACAGCCATTTCATTTACAGGGAAAGCTCCAGAAGGAGGAAGTGTAGTTCTAGATGAAGGCTCAGTAGAAGCAGCATGTTTAACCATAGGCGACTACAAAGTAACAATGATAGGAGGAGAAGTATACTCAACTGAAAAAGGAAAATGTAATGGAATAGAGGTATACTTGAATCCAAAACCTACCGAAGGTGACAGTATAGCAAGTTGTACGAAGGAAGATTATAGTAAAAATTTAGGTACAGATAAAAAAGATGGTTGTATGAAATGGTATGTGTATGATGTATCAGACAATGGATATACAATGATATTAGATCATAGTACAACTGAAACAGGTGTACAATGGGCATCCCAAGCAGATTATACAAACCAGAATACTGACGCAGAATCAACAAAATTGGGAATAACATATTCAAATGGAACAGTTCCTGAAGGTAATTATGATGAATGTAAAGTAGATAATAATATTGCAGGATGTAATAATAGAGGTCCATTAACAGCTTTAAAGACTTTAAAAGAAGATACAAAAGATTGGAAAACAACAACTAATGGATATAAGTATACAACAGCAACAACTAATGGTAATGGGTATACAATCGATTATAGTGACTATAAAGCAAGATTGATAAGTGCAGAGGAAGTAAACAGTATAGTAAGGAACGCTAGTTGGACAACCTCAGGAGGAGGGTATTATCTAGATTCATTAAATGGAACTCAAACTGCTACTACAAAAGGATCAAGCGCATATGCATGGTTGTATAATAATCTAACAGAATGTGAAAGTCGCGGTTGTAGTCAAAATACTAGCACTGCTAATGCATATGGATATTGGACAAGTACGGCCCGCGGCGGTGATTCGTCTTATGCGTGGACTGTGAGCTACTATGGCTACTTGGACAATTATTATGTGAATTACGCCTACCGCGGCGTCCGCCCAGTTATAACCGTCTCAAAGTCTCAAATTCTTCCTTAATAATGAAACTAATAAATAAAGAAAAACACACAAGAAAAATCAAAAAATAAAAACGAAGAAACAAAGTAAACCCCTGCACCGAAGGAGCAGAGGTTTGTCAGGAGTAGCTTGTCTACTCCGTCTGCGGA
>CANRPB010000093.1 GCA_947632415.1 uncultured Bacilli bacterium | reverse complement strand
AATTTTTTTATTTGTTAACTATTAGTTATCAAAAACAAATCAAATTTTTTTGAAAGGAAATTCCTAATATATAAAAAATGACATTGTAAATTGTCATTTTTCATTAAACTAGCATTTGTAAAATAATGCTTCCTATAATTACAATTGCGAATACCTGAATCAAGAATTTCCAGATAAATTTTAACCAGTCCTTATAAGATACTTCTATATACTTAAGTCCTCCTATTAATGTAATACTAACTGGTAATATAAACATCATTATCCCAAACATTGATTGAAATACAAAAAGTATTACTGGCATATCAACACTATCATATAATGAAATTTTTCCATATAATCCATTCATCAAGTATAAGAAATCATTATAGAAGAAACTACCAAATATTCCTGTAAGCATTCCTGTAAATATGTTAAAATTATCAGATAGGTTTAAAAAGAAATTACTGATTGTTAAACTAATGTTACCACTACTTGCTGTTACAATTTGTGAAAATATTACTGATGCTAATACAACATATATTCCTGGCATTAACATTTCCTTAGCGCCATTTTTAAACTCAGTAATATATTCATCAAATTTAATGTTATATACCCATGCAATAACAAGACTAGAAATTATTAAAATTGCACTTAAATCATAGTTTGTAAAATAGCCTATTTCTAATATACTACCAAATATTTTAGTAATTATATCAGTATTGAATAATTGAATACTTGTAATCTTAGTATATAAGTCATTAAATATACTTATATTGAATGAATAATACCAGTTATATAAACCAGCGATTAGAAGTAACATCGTAAAACATAAAATAATAATAAGTGGTACAAAACTTTTTTGATTATCCTTTACCTCAGTATATAAAGGTATATTTATTTTTTCATTTTTTGATTTTTTTACCTCTTTAGTTTTTGGTAAAATAAACATTATAAGTAAGAATACTAATACTACAAGCATGATGATATTGAAGATTATGCTTGTTTTTGATTCTAATCCAAAGTAATTTTTGTAGATTGCTAAATTACCACAAACTGACGCTATTGAACCAATTAGTGCTGCTCCTATAGTACTTGATAAAGTAACTAATTTGTCATAACCAAGTTTTAGTAGCACAGTTACAAAGAATGGTAATAAAACAAATACCATCATTGTTTCACCAAAAATTGATGTTATTAAAGCAAATGTTATTATTGTAGCAATTAAAAATTTAAATTTGTTTTTATCAGTTATTTTTTCAATAATTTTTTGATAAACTCCTGTTTTATTTAGAATTCCGTAAAAACCACCTACGCATAGTATTATAAGTATGTACTGAGCAAAGACAGCAAAACTATAAACTGGAGCTGAGAAAATACCATATAATCCAACTGGTGTTATTTCACCCTTAACATATTCTCCGCTTGAAAAACTTCCTGTTGGTATAATCCATGTTAGAACTACAAATAGTAAAAATGCTATTCCGATAATTTTAAGCAAGTTATAATTTTTGTTTTTTTCTTTTTTTAACATATTTTAACCTCCATTTTAATTATACACCTAATTATTTTTTTATAAAATATTTTTAGTCTTTTTTTAATTTATTTGGTTCAATAAGTGACAATGATACCTTTTCTTTTTCAGGATAGATTTCTAAAACATAACAGTCTACAATATCCCCTACATTTAGAATATCACTTGGATGTTTAATGTATTTATCGGTCATTTTGGATATGTGAACTAAACCATCATTGTGTAGTCCAATATCAATGAAAGCACCAAAATCGACTACGTTACGAACTGTTCCTTGTAATTTCATTCCAATACTTAAATCTTTTATATCTAGTACATCACTTTTTAAGATAGGTTGTGGCATTTCATCACGAGGATCACGACTAGGCGCTATTAAGGATTTAATAATATCATCAAGTGTATAAATATCTGTTTTTAATTTAGTTACATATTCTTCCCTATTGATACCTAATAATTTATCTTTTAGTTTTTGTGTTCCTATATCATTAATTGTTAAATCTAATGATTTTAATAAATTAAGAGTTATATCATAACTTTCAGGGTGAATACTTGTTTCATCTAAAATATTTTCGCCTTCCGTAATTCTTAAAAAACCGATAGCTTGTTCATACGTTTTATCACTTAGTAATTTTTGTTTTTTTATTTCTTCTCTTGAATTAATACGACCTCTTTTTTCTCTATACTCGATAATTTTATCAATATTTTTTTTAGTTATTCCAGCTACGTATTTAAGTAACGAAACAGAAGCCGTATTGACATTAACACCAACACTATTTACCGCTTTTTCTACAACAAAATCAAGATTCTCCTTTAAATCTTTGGTAGCTACATCATGTTGATATAATCCAACACCTATTCCCTCTGGTGGTATTTTTACCAATTCCGATAATGGATCTTGAAGTCTTCTTCCAATACTAACAGCGCTACGTTTTTCAACCTCCAAATCTGGAAATTCTTCAATAGCTAATTTAGACGCACTGTAAATTGATGCACCTGCTTCTGATACAATTACATATTTACATGATAAATTATATTCTTTAATCAATTCGCTACAAAATTTTTCACTTTCACGTGAAGCAGTACCATTTCCTATAGCTATGATAGAAACATTATGCTTTTTTATTAAATTAACTATATTTTCTTTACATTTCTTCAAAGTATCTTCATTGATATTTTTTAAAAAAGGCTTTATCACCGTTGACTCTAAATATTTACCATTTTTATCTACCACAGCAATTTTACAACCATTTATATAACCTGGATCAAATGCTAATACAACTTGTTCTTTCATAGGTGGTTGCAATAATAAATTCTCTAGGTTTTTACTAAAGTTAGTTATGGCTGAGGCCTCAGCCTTTTCTTTTAATTCACTTCTAATTTCTCTTTCAATTGAACCCGCTATTAACCTTTTATAACTATCATTTATTGCAGATTCAACAATATTTACTACAAAACTATTTTCATTTTTTATATTTTTGCTTTTTAAAAATTTAATTATTTCCTCTACATCAACATCAATATTTACAGTTATTACTTTCTCTTTTTCAGCCCTATTGATTGCTAATACCCTATGAGGTTTTATTTCTCTTATTGCCTCACTATAATCATAATACATTTCATATACAAGATTAGTATCAGGATTTTCTTTCTTTACTTTTGATTTTAAAATACCATTTCTATATGTATAATTCCTAATCCATTTTCTAAAATAGGCATTATCACTTATCCATTCAGCAATGATATAACCAGCCCCTGTAATTGCATCTTCAACTGTTAATACTTTGTCATTTAAGTATTTACTTGCTATATCATTAATATTTCCATTTATAGGAAATGACATAATCAATTTCGCTAATGGCTCTAATCCATTGTTAATCGCATCAGTTGCCTTTGTCTTTTTCTTTTCCTTGTATGGACGATATAAATCCTCTACTTCAACAAGCTTTGTTGCTTCCATTATTTTAGTTTTAAGTTCTTCTGTCATTAATCCTTTTTCATCTATTAATCTAATGACATCCTCTTTTCTTTTTAATAAATTAACTTGATATTCATATACCTCACTAATTTTTCTTATTTCTTCTTCAGTCATCGCACCAGTTGCTTCTTTTCTATAACGAGCAATAAAAGGAACTGTATTTCCTTCTTCCAATAGTTTTAAAACTACTAAAACATATTTATCACCCTTATTTAGTTCTTTACTTATCTCTTTAATTATTACTTCATTCATATTATACCTCAATTCTAAACATATTAACTTTATCATTTTAATTACCTATAAGTCAATAAAATATGAAAAACAAAGAGAATTTTTCGCATCTTATCAAATACCCTGCACTAAAGTACAGGGTCTGTTTTTTTGACTAATAGTCTTTATTTATTTCTTGTTGTTCAATATAATTTTTGATCATTTCATTAGTAGCAGTTCCTACGGTTTTACAGAAATAACCTGTTGCCCACAAATGTTGTCCCCAAAATTGCTTTTTTAAATTTTGAAATTCTTCCTGTAATTTTTTGGAACTCCTTCCTTTTAAGTATTGCATTATTTGAGATATTGACAATGATGGAGGAGCACTTATTAAAAGTTGAACATAATCTTCTTGAATATTTCCTTTAATTATTGTTATTCCTTTAGTTGTACATCCTTGCATTAATAAAACTTTTAGTCTAGAGGCGATTTTTCCGGTTAGTATTTTTTTTCTATATTTTGTTATCCACACTATATGATACTTTATGTCATATTGTGTATGAGCTCCTTTTTGCATTACTTCATCACCTATTTATACTTTACCACCCTAGTTATTGTTTTTCAAGTCTTCAATTGCTTATATATGCTACTATTTCTTGTCCTACTACATTTTTTGAGAAAGGAGTGAAAAGGTTCGGGGGTATTTATTTAA
>CANRPB010000092.1 GCA_947632415.1 uncultured Bacilli bacterium | reverse complement strand
GCAGTAATAACGGTCCCAATAATATTAAATATAATTGAGAATTCAAGAAAGGGAGCAGCAATAGACTCAGCCTATGGATATAGAGATGCTGTAAACCAATACTATATATCAGAACTAACAAAAATAGGAGAGAAAGATCTAGATGGATTTTTTAATCTAAATAGTAATGGCGAATTACTAAATGGTTCTAATCCTACACCAACAACCATTCCATTTACAGGAAAGGCTCCAGAAGGAGGAAGTGTAGTTCTAGATGAAGGTTCAGTAGAGGCAGCATGTTTAACCATAGGTGACTACAAAGTAACAATGATAGGAGGAGAAGTATACTCAACTGAAAAAGGAAAATGTAATGGAATAGAAGTATACTTGAATCCAAAACCAGATGATGGCAAAACTACAAGTTGTACAAAGGAAGATTATAGTAAAAATTCAGGTACAGATACAAAAGATGGTTGCATGAAATGGTATGTATATGATGTATCGGACAATGGATATACAATGATACTAGATCATAGTACAACTGAAACAGGAGTAGCTTGGGTATCAAAAACCGATTATGACGATGCTACATCTAAAGCAGCCGGGTTAGGAATATCATATTTTGGGACAGAATCAAATGGAGACTATGGAGACAATGGAAATAATGACAAAGGACCATTAACTGCTTTAGCAAAATTGCAAGAAGATACAAAAGATTGGACTGGTATAGATAACAGAATTGACACATATACTGCAGCTACAGATGCAAATGGTAATGGCTATACAATAAATTACAGTGGCTACAAGGCAAAATTAATAAGTGCCGAAGAAGTGGCAGCCATAGTAAGGAAGTCTGATTGGAATTCAAAGAGTTGGTTTTACCTAGATGGAGTGGCAGCGAATAAATCAAACCCAAGTAATTATGCATGGTTGTATAGTAATCTAGCAGGTTGTGAACAATATGGTTGTAGTAAGAAAACAGATACTGCCAATGTAACTGGATATTGGACAAGTACAGCCGAGGGTTCGGGTAATGCGTGGTTTGTGAGCTATGATGGTACTTTGATTATTTATAATAATGTGAGTTATATCTACCGCGGTATTCGTCCAGTTATAACCGTTTCAAAATCTCAAATTCTTCCTTAATAATGAAATTAATAAAGAAATCTGATAAAAATTATTAAATTGATCTTTTATTAGATTTTTTATATTTAAAATAAAATTTATATTATATAGTATGAATGATGTTTAATAGGGAGGTATGTTTTTCAGTTTCCCAACAACTATTAATACTATCTCATTTTCAATATATTTGACATAAATAAAAAAAAGTGTTATACTATTATTAGTGAATGGCACATTATTCTAGTCAATTATTTTATTATGAAGGCGGGGCTAAAAATCCGCTAAAGAGCACATCTATGAAACTTCTGGTGCTTGCTTCATACGCCCAGTTTGGGGTGAGTGCTGGGAGGATTGATTAATGGGCGATCGTAATGGCATACGACACCGACCCACTAGTCTTGGAGACCTAATCTTGTGGGAAGCCTATACACAACAGTTGATGGACTTCCTACGACTTAGGATTAAACCTATCATGTGGCGAAAGCTATGGATAGTGTAGCTTGTCTTGAGTGAGAAATAGGGGATTAATGATCAAATTGAATAATTAATAGCTAGAATTATTTGATTATTGCATTATGAAACTATACTTGCAAAAGAGAATTAATAATAAAAAGTTGGTGAGGAAAACTTCTAGGGTGTAATTAATATAGTATTGCAGTGCGTACTAAGTGGTAATCAAGTCATGTACTTGGCAACAATACATTTTTTCTTTTAAAGGGGAACCGCTAAACTGGTAACGGTAAGTAAGAAAAAGGGAAATCCAACTTGACCTAAGACGCAAGATTGACTATATTAATAGCCATTTTTTTTTGAGGAGATTTTATGCAAAAAGAAAAATTATGGATTATTAAAATAACTTTATTGGCGTTTATTATATCATTGACATTTTCCTTTATATCAGAGACAATCATGCCTAAAGTAAACATAATAGTAAGTACATTAATTCTAATAATATTTATATTAATTGGAATAGTATTCGATATAATTGGTGTTGCTATTACGAGTTGTGATATAAAACCATTTCATTCGATGAATTCTAAAAAAATAAAGGGTGCGAATACTGCTATCAAACTAATAAAAAATGCTCCTAAAGTTGCATCTTGTTGTAATGATATGATAGGAGATATATGTGGTATTGTATCTGGATCGGCTGGTGTTATTATTGCTACTTCATTATCTCAAACTTTAAAAATAAATTATTTTTTAGTGACTTTAATAACGACTGCAATTATAGCTTCTTTAACAATAGGAGGAAAGGCTTTAGGCAAAAAAACGGCGGTTAAGAACAGCACTAAAATAATAACTAAATTCTCTAAAATAATCTCATACTTCGACAAATGA
Organism: uncultured Bacilli bacterium; assembly: GCA_947632415.1. Taxonomy (GTDB): domain Bacteria; phylum Bacillota_I; class Bacilli_A; order RF39; family UBA660; genus UBA3631. Next base: position 1,982 of record CANRPB010000092.1, on the reverse strand, counting down.
AAAATATTTTCTATTTGTCATAAATTGTAGTATAATGGTTATATCATAAGGAGGAGAAAAATGAAAAAAAGAAAAGTAAAAAAGTTTACTATATACATATCAATAACAGCTATAATACTTGCTTGGTTAGCCTTAACTAATTTTTTTCTGATTGTAAAATATGACATATTACCATTAAAATATCTTATACCGGTTTCAATCGCGTTAATAGTGGTACCAGGTTTACTATCGATTTTTATGATACGAAAAAAAACTAAACCTAAAATCAAAGGAGTTTTATCTGCATTTGCGATATTATTTATAATATTATTAACTACAATGCTTTTTTATTTAAACAAAACGTTTAATTTTATTAGTAATCTAGGTGAATCAGGGTATAAAATAGAAAATTATTCTGTAATAGTATTAACTGATAGTCCTTATGAAAAAATAGAAGACATTAAAGACAAGAATTTGGGATATTATACTCCAGAGGCATCTACTCCTGAAGAAGCCTTAAAAAAATTAGATGAGGTGATATCTGTAAATAAAAATTCAGTTGAAGATTTGGATCAGTTAATTGCTAGTTTATATAATGGAGAAAACGAGGCAATAATGTTTGAAGAATCGTACCGTGGTATAGTCGAAGAAACTAATCCTGATTTTTCAACTAAAACTAAAGTAATATATACTATAGAAATAAAAATTAAAACTGAGGATATAACTAAAAACGTCAATGTCAATAAGGATACATTCAATATATATATATCAGGAATTGATACATATGGTAAAATATCATCTGTATCAAGAAGTGATGTTAATATTATCGCTACTATTAATCCTAGCACTCATCAAATATTATTAACTACTATACCTAGAGATTATTATGTTCAACTAGATGGAACAACTGGTTATAAGGATAAATTAACTCATGCTGGTATATATGGAATTGAAAAATCAATTAAAACAATTGAGAATTTATTAGAGATTGAAATAAATTACTATGTTAAGGTTAATTTTTCATCATTAGAGAAATTAATAAATGCTTTAGATGGTGTTGATGTGTATTCTCAAGAAACATTTACAGGTTTTACAGGTACTAAATTTAGCAAAGGATTAAATAGGGTTAATGGTGAACAAGCTTTAGAGTTCGCACGAACAAGAAAGACTGTTAGTGGAGGAGATAGAACTAGAGGGGAAAATCAACAGGCTCTAATTCAGGCAATAATTAATAAGGCGTGTTCTAAAGAAATCATAACCAAATACACAAGTATTTTAAATTCTTTAGAAGGAAGTTTTCAAACAAATATGAAAACTGATGAAATAACTGAAATAATCAAACGTCAAATATCAGAAATGAAGCCATGGAATATAACTTCTATTAGTTTAGATGGTAGTGATGGTAGGGAATATACGTATTCATATAAAAATCAAAAGTTATATGTTATGATTCCAAATGAGGAAACAATCAACAATGCCAAAGAAAAAATAAAACAAGTAGTAAATAATGAAGTATTAGAAAATTCTTATGCAAATTCTAATGGAAAAGTAAATATTCCTACTGGGACTGGTTCTTATTATTATCAACCACCAATTGAAAATATAGTTACAGAGGATAATAATGTAGTAAATGAAGAACCACAACCAGAAGAAAAAGTAGAGGAAAACATAGAAGAAAATAATCAATTAGCTCAGGAAGAGATTCAAGATCAAACACAAGAGACGCAACCAGAAACGGGAAAGGAAGAAAATATTTCAGATAAAACTCAGGAAGAACCTGAAACACCTGAAGAACCTAAAATACCAGAAGAACCATCGACTGGGGAAGATGGAAATAAACCAGAAGTAAGTAGTGATACAAATTCTAATAATATAAGTGAAGAAGAAATATAAATTATATGATGGTGTAGTTTTGTAGATTTTTAATTTTTTAGAAATAGGTACTTGATTAAAAGTACTTTTTTTGATATATTATTAATGTAGAATTATAGCAAAGATAAAAT
>CANRPB010000091.1 GCA_947632415.1 uncultured Bacilli bacterium | reverse complement strand
ATAGATAGTGCATATGGCTATAGAGATGCCGTAAACCAATACTATATATCAGAACTAACAAAAATAGGAGAAAAAGACCTAGATGGATTTTTTAATCTAAATAGTAATGGCGAATTACTAAATGGGTCAAACAAAACTCCAACAACCATTCCGTTTACAGGAAAGGCTCCAGAAGGAGGAAGTGTAGTTCTAGATGAAGGTTCGGTAGAAGCAGCATGTCTAACAATAGGTGATTATAAAGTAACAATGATAAGAGGAGAAGTATACTCCACTGAAAAAGGAAAATGTAATGGAATAGAAGTATACTTGAATCCAAAACCAGAAGAAGGTAAAAGTACAAGTTGTACAAAGGAAGATTATAGTAAAAATTCAGGTACAGAAACAAAAGAAGGTTGTATGAAATGGTATGTATATGATGTATCAGACGATGGATATACAATGATACTAGATCATAATACATCAAATGGAATGGCCTGGGCATCAAAAGAAGATTATGAAGCAACTAATGATAAAGCAACAGACTTAGGAATAACATATTTTGGAATTACACTAAATGGAGATTATAATGGTGGAACAGATGAAAATGGAAAACCTACTGGTGGAAATAATGGTAAAGGCCCATTAACTGCATTAAATCAGTTAAAAAATGATACTAAAGATTGGACTGGAATAGAAGATAGAACAGATACATACACTGCAGTTACAGATAAAGATGGTAATCGCTATACAATAAATTACAAAGGTTACAAAACAAAATTAATAAGTGCGGAGGAAGTGGCAGCCATAGTAAGGAAGTCTGATTGGAATACATCAAATGGATATTTTTATTTAGATGGAGCCTATGGAGAAGATGAAAAATGGCAAACACAAGTGGCTGATGCAACCACTCTAAGTAATTATGCCTGGTTGTATAATAATCTAGCAGATTGTGAAAAATATGGTTGTAGTAAACAAACAAATACTGAAAATGCATATGGATATTGGACAAGTACGGCCTGCGTCGGTGATTCGTCTAATGCGTGGACTGTGCACAACAGTGACACCTTGCTCAATGTTTCTGTGAATCGACACTACCGCGGTGTCCGACCAGTAATAACTGTTTCTAAGTCTCAAATTCTTCCTTAATAATGAAACTAATAAATAAAGAAAAGACAATGTATAAATCTAGTGGTAAATTAATTTTTACTTTCTAGATTTTTTAGTTGGTAATACATATTTTTTTTTAATATTTATTTTTTGCTTTTTTTTTGTTATAATATGATGGAATTTTTGATAATTTGAACTGGTTTATAATTAATAAATTTTTGAACAAGTTAAAGAGTATTGGAAGAAAGGGATCAATTGTTAAGAATTTATTCTATATGATTGATATATGTGATTTTATGAAGACGAGTGATTTTGATTTTTATTTACCTGATGAGTTGATTGCGCAAACTCCTATTTTGAAGAGGGATGAGTCTAGGTTGTTGGTTTTGGATAAAGGGACTGGTGATATAGAACATCATGTGTTTAGGGATATAGTTGATTATTTGGATTGTGGTGATACTTTGGTTATAAATGATACTAAGGTTATACCAGCACGATTATATGGGGTTAAGGAAGATACAAAGGCTTCTATTGAGATATTGATGCTTAGGGAATTTGATAATGGAAATTGGGAGTGTTTGGTTAAGCCTGCTAAGAGGGTTCATGTTGGAACTACTATTAATTTTGGTGATGGTAGGTTAAAGGCGATATGTATTGATGTTTTAGATGATGGAGTTAGGGTTTTTAAGTTTGAGTATTCGGGTATATTGTATGAGATTTTAGATGAGTTAGGGGAGATGCCTCTTCCTCCTTATATACATGAGAAGTTGGATGATAAGGATAGGTATCAGACTGTTTATGCTAAAAACATTGGTAGTGCGGCTGCGCCAACTGCTGGTTTGCATTTTACGGATGAATTGTTAAAAAAAATAGAGGATAAGGGTGTTAATATTGTAAGTATTACTTTGCATGTGGGATTGGGAACTTTTAGACCTGTAAATACTGATGATATAAAAAATCATAAAATGCATAGTGAATTTTATATGATGAGTAAAGAGAGTGCGGAAGTTCTTAATGATACTAAAAAGGCTAAAAAGAGAATAATAAGTGTAGGTACTACTTCAACAAGAACGTTAGAAACTATAATGAATTTATATGGTGAATTTAAGGAGTGTAGTGGTTTTACTGATATTTTTATTTATCCTGGTTATGAATTTAAGGCTATAGATGGACTTATAACAAATTTTCATTTGCCAAAGTCAACTTTAGTTATGTTAGTTAGTGCGCTTGCGGGTAGAGAGAATATTTTGAATGCTTATCAGGATGCTGTGAAACATAAATATCATTTTTTTTCTTTTGGTGATGCTATGTTTATAAAATAGGTGGATGAAAAATTAAATGGTTTTTATTGTTTTAATTATTTAGGGATTTAAAGAAGGTGTAAAATGATAATTGTAGTTGTAGGTCCTACGGCTGTTGGTAAAACTAAATTAAGTATTGAGTTAGCTAAGAGGTATAATGGTGAAGTTATAAATGGGGATAGTACTCAAATATATAAGGGACTTGATATTGCTACTGCTAAGGTAACGGATGAGGAGAAAGAGGGAATTCCTCATTATCTTTTAGATATTAAGGATATAAGTGATGATTATACTGTGTTTGATTATCAGAGAGATTGTCGAGAGAAAATTGCGGAAATACAGGATAGAAAAAAGATTCCTATAATAGTAGGTGGAACTGGTTTATATATCAAGGCTGCATTGTATGATTATAAGTTTATTACTGAAAAAAATAATATTGATTACAGTAATTATACAAATGAAGAGTTATATAGTAAGCTTAAACAAATAGATTCTAATACTACAATTCACATTAATAATCGCAAGAGAGTTGAAAGGGCTTTAGTGCGTTATGAGACAACAGGTGAATTACCAGAAAAGACAAGTAAGATACTTTATAATGTGGTATTTATTGGTTTACAAGCACCTCGAGAAATTTTATATGAGAAGATTAATAAGAGAGTAGATATTATGATAAAAAAGGGATTACTTGAAGAGGCTAAATTTATTTATGATAGTAATATTAGAACTAAGGCTGTTTTAACGCCAATTGGTTATAAGGAGTTGTTTTTGTATTTTGATGGTAAATGTACTTTAGAAGAAAGTATTGAATTAATCAAGAAAAGAAGTAGAAATTATGCTAAGAGACAATATACATGGTTTAATAATCAAATGGATATAACTTGGTTTAATGTTGATTTTAATTGTTTTGAAAATACTATCCAAGAGGTGGAAAATTATCTTGATAATATAATGTAAAGTTGTTGTGTAAAGCAGTATAAATACTTTACAAAAAGTATTGTCATATATTTTTTTTATGATAAAATGTAATTAGTAAGAGGTGATAGTATGGAAGGATTTAGAAGAAGTACTTATTCTTCACAATTTTTTTCAAAGATTGAGTTATTAGTTATTATACTTGCGGTTGTATTAGTGGCTTTTATTGCTTTTCCTAAGGTTACCAGTATTCTTTATAATATTAAACTTAATAGCGCTATTGATAGTGCTAATTCATATAAGGAGAGTGTAAATAATTATTATGTCAGTCAATTATTACTAGACAATGATTTTAAATTAGATGGTTTTTATACTATTTCTGATGGCAAATTGGTAGATGAAAATGATATTTATAATATTCTTATGACGGGTAATGTTCCAAGTACAGGATATTTGGATTATGAGAATAATGTTTTGAAGGATGGATGTATTGTTATTGGTGAGTATTCTGTTATAGTAGAAAATGGTAATGTAGTATCTGCATCAAAGGGAAATTGTGAATTGAATACTGAGGATATAGATATAGCTTTATCTATGTAAAAAGGTACTTGATAAAAGTGCCTTTTATGGTGTGAAATTGTAGTAGTATATGGTTTTATAAAGTTATTGTAATATTGGAGGTTATGTTATATGGATTTTGTGTGGTGTTTGTGTTTTATCTCGTTTATTTTAATATTATTTGGTTTGTATAAATTATTATATTATAATTATGCTAAACAAAAATATTCTGTTGTTATTGGTAAAATAGCTGATTATGAGAAGTTAAATACTTATGAGCATCGAACTACAAAGTATCCTCTTGTTCATTATGAGATAAATGGACATAGGTATGTAGCAAGGGGAGTTGGTAGGGTTATTATGGGGAAACCTGTAAAAGTTTATTATAATCCTTCAAATCCTTATAAGTGTGTTTTGGATGGAGATAATGGTATTTCATCAATTATTTTTGGGTTAGTGTTTTTAATTATACCTTTTATTGTGTTTTTTTATAAATAGTGTGTAAAAAATGTATCTTATATTATGGTATGTTTTTTTGTAATTATAATATTATTTAATAAAAATTCTGATAAAAATCAATAAATTTGATATTTTTTCAGATTTTTTTGTATTTTAAGAAGGATTTTTAAAATAAAAATTCT
>CANRPB010000090.1 GCA_947632415.1 uncultured Bacilli bacterium | reverse complement strand
TTTTCAGGGTTTTATTAATTTATAAAAAAAGAGACTAATTCATAAATTAATCACTTAATTATTGAACAGCCCCTTTTGTTTTTCCACAGAGCCAATCCATGGATATATTGTATTTTTTGGCTATTTCATATGCAAAACTTGTTTGTATTAATACTTTTCCTTGTTCGTATGCTGATATGGTTGATGATGTTGTATTTAAGATTTTAGCGACTTGTCTTAGAGTTAGATTGTTTTTTTCTCTAAATTCTTTGATTCTTTTTCCGATGAGTTTTTTATTTAGTTCTTTGTTTATATTTTCATATTGTTTTATTTTGCTTAGGCCTGCTAAGTAATCAAAGCTAACATTGAAGTAGTTGGCGTAGGTGTTTAGATGTTTTAGGGGAATTATTTCTTTATTGTTTTCCCATTTAGAAATAATTGAACGATCGACTTTTATTATTCTTGCCATTTGCTCTTGTGTTAGATCTTTTTCTTCTCTTTCAGCAAACAATTTTTTAAACATAATACCACCTATTTGTAATTTTCCCATTAAAAGGTATATTATTTAAAAATAGTGCAAAAATACGAGCAAATGTGTTATAATGTTTTTAGTGAGGTATGATTATGTTTGATTGTGTTGATTTAATAATTGATTTGTTGAAGATGGTTTTGGTGATTTGTTTTGTTTTTTGTTTATTTTATTTTAATTTTTGTGTTGTTTCTTTGTTTTGTAGTTATGTTAAATTACCTTTTGATTTGATGTTTTCGTCGTTTAGTTTTGGTTTTGGTTATGAGTTAATGATTGTGATGTTTGTGTTTGAGGTATTTGTTTTTAATAAATTAGTTAAGTAACCTTGATTTTGTTGTTGTAGGTATTTTCAAAGTGTGCTATAATGGACATGATATTGGAGGTCGTTATGGATAGGGAACTTTTAAATATATATAGTGATTATAAGGTAAGAATTGATGATTTATGGAGGTTACTTTGAATCTGATGGTAAGGTTGATGAGAAAAAAAGTCTTGAATTAGAGATGTCAAAGCCTAATTTTTGGGATGATAAGAGAAATAGTGAAAAGGTTATTAATGCGTTTAATGGAATTAAGGATATTTTGGATCGATGTTCTAGTTTGAAGAATAGGATTTATAGTAATTATGATTTGGCTTGTTTGATAAGTTCGGATTTTGATGAGGAAATATATAATTTACTTTTGAGTGATGTTGATGTGATTTTAAGTGAACTGGAAGGTTTAGAAAATTTGCTTGTTTTAAATGGTCCTTATGATTCGGGGGCTGCTATTTTAGAGATTCATCCTGGTGCTGGGGGAACTGAGAGTTGTGATTGGGCTAGTATGCTTTATCGTATGTACACTAGATGGTGTGAAAAGAAAGGTTTTAGTTTCCAAGTTATTGATTATCAAGCGGGAGATGTGGCTGGTGTTAAGAGTGTGTCAATAATTGTCAAAGGATTGTATGCTTATGGATATTTGAAGTGTGAGAAGGGTGTTCATAGGTTAATTAGAATTTCTCCTTTTGATTCAGGAGCGCGTCGACATACGTCTTTTGCTTCAGTTGATGTTATGCCTTTTTTTGAGGATAGTGATATTTCTGTTGATATTAATCCAAGTGATATTCGAATTGATATTTTTAGAAGTAGTGGTTGCGGTGGACAAGGTGTTAATACAACGGATAGTGCGGTTAGAATTTTACATATTCCTACTAAGATTATGGTTACCTGTCAAGATGAGCGTAGTCAGATTATGAATAAAGAGAAGGCTATGAAAGTTTTGAAGAGTAAGTTGTATAAGTTGGAGCTTGAGAAAAGGGATATGGAGTTAAAGAAGATTCAAGGTGTACAAAAAGAGATAAATTTTGGTTCACAAATTAGAAGTTATGTAATGCATCCTTATTCTTTGGTTAAGGATCATAGAACTAATACTGAGGTTACTAATGTTTCTAAGGTATTGGATGGTGATATTGATGTGTTTATTAATGATGTTTTAAAAGGTGGTATTATTAATGAATAAGGTTGATAGTGTTTTGAGGGAAATTTATAAGAAGGATAGGTTTGTTAGGTATGCTTTTTTCTTATTGGGTTTGCTTTTGCTTTCTGTTTCTTATAATATTTTTATTCTTCCTAATGATATCGTTTATGGTGTTGGAGGTCTTGGAGTAATTTTTTATAGGACTATGGGTATTGATCCTTCAGTTGTTATTATGGTAAGTTCTGTTTTGTTGCTTGTTTTGAGTTATTTTATGTTGGGATGGAGTCAAACGCGTAATTCGATTGTTGGTTCTCTTCTTTATCCTGTTTTTATTAAGTTGACGGAGTCTTTTACTGGTTATTTTGATTTTGGTGGTACTGAAGTGGTTGTTACGGTTATTTGTGGATCTATTTTGTGTGGTTTTGGTTTGGGTTTTGTGTTTAAGTCTGGTTTTACAACTGGTGGTACGGATATTTTAAATCAAATTTTTTCTAAGTATTTTAAGGTTTCGATTGGTCGTGCGATGTTGTTTACTGATGGTGTGATTGTTTTACTTTGCTTGTTTGTTTTTGGTTTCCAGAAGTTTATTTATTCGATTATAAATATGTATTTAATTGGTATTATGACTGATAAGGTTGTTTTGGGAATATCGGAGTCGAAGTCTTTTTATATTATTACTGAGCATGAAACAGATATAAAAAAGTATATTTTGAATAATTTGAGTCATGGTGTTACTGTTTTAGAGGCTAGGGGTGGATATACTGGTAATAGGCTTAAGGTTATTATGTGTATTATTCCGACTCGTGAGTATTTTAAGGCTAAAGAGGGTATTCAGACGATTGACCCTAATGCATTTTTCTTGGTGACTGATGCATATGAGGTTTCGGGTGTTAAGTGAGGTGTTAATGTGGATTTAATTAGAATTAAAAATGCTAGAAAGACGTATAAGAATGGTGTTACTGCTATTCAGGATTTGGATTTAAGTATTAAGAAGGGTGAGTTTGTTTTTGTTATTGGTGCGACTGGTTGTGGTAAGTCAACTTTGATTAAGATGCTTTATCGTGAGGAAAAGCCTTCTAGTGGTCAAATTATTGTTGGTGGTATAAATGTTAGTAAACTTAGAAATTCTAAGGTTTACAAGATTAGAAGAAAGATTGGCGTTGTTTTTCAGGATTTTAAGTTGTTACCAAAGTTAACGGTTTATGAGAATGTTGCTTTTGCACTTGAAATTTTTGGTTTGCCTAAAAGGGAAATTCATGAGAAGGTTATTAAGGTTTTGGATCTTGTTGGTTTGAAGAATAAGGCTAAGCAGTATCCTACTCATTTGTCTGGTGGTGAACAACAAAGAGTTGCGATTGCGCGTGCGATTGTTAATGGTCCAAAGTTGCTTATTTGTGATGAGCCAACTGGTAATTTGGATGAGGTTACTAGTATGGAAATTATGAAGGTTTTGGAAGAGGTTAATAAGTTGGGTACGACAATTATAATGGTTACTCATGATACGGAAATTGTTAATAAGATGAAGAAAAGGGTTATTCTTTTGGATACCGGAAGGATTTTAAAGGATTATAAGGAAGGGGAGTATGTTCATGAAAGCAATTAGAATTTTTTCTAGGAGTGTTAGGGATTCGGTTAAAAGTGTTTTCAGGAATTTTTCTCTTTCTCTTGCTTCTATTTCTTGTATTACGATTACTTTGATTGTCGTAGCGCTTGCGATTGTTTTGTCTCAGAATGTTAATAATTTTACAAAGTTGGTTGAGGGTGATGTTACGATTGTTGCTTTTTTGGATCGTGATGTTACTGATGATGATGTTTCGAGGATTAATTCTAGTATAAATGCTTTACCTTATATTGACAGTGTTGTTTATAAGTCTAAAATGGATATTTCTAATGAGATGATGGCTTCTAGTGAGGTTTTTGAGAGTGTTATGCGTGATTGGGATGAGAGTTCTACGCCAATTCAAGCGACTTTTCAGGTTAAGGTAAAGGATATTAATGAGATTAAGTATATTGCCGATGAGATTGCTAGTATGGACGGAGTCGATATTGTAAAGTATGGCGAAGGTATGGTTGAGCAATTAGTTTCTTTGTTTGATATTGTTAGAAAGATTAGTATTGGTATGGTAATTGCGCTTATTATTGTTACAGCATTTTTGATTACTAATACGATTAAAATTACGATTTTTTCTCGTAAAAGAGAAATTGAAATTATGCGTTTAGTTGGTGCTTCTAATATCAATATAAAAATTCCTTTTATATTAGAGGGTTTATTTTTAGGTATTATTGGATCTATTATTCCTATTTTACTTTCTGTTTTTGGATATGTTAAGTTGTATGATAGGTTTGATGGTCAGTTATTTTCGCCTTTTATTAAGTTGATTACTCCTGAGCCTTTTGTTTATTTTATTGCTTTAGTTTTACTTGTTATTGGTATTTTAGTTGGTATGTTTGGTAGTTATAGGGCTGTTAGAAAGCATTTAAAAGTTTAGAACCAATTTGGTTCTTTTTTTTAAAGATAAAAAAGGTACTTGATTAAAGGTTCTTCCGAAAGTTTCCGTATAGGACCATATTCAGAGGTAGGGTATTACATCCTATCTTTTTTTTGTTTGATA
>CANRPB010000089.1 GCA_947632415.1 uncultured Bacilli bacterium | reverse complement strand
TCTTCGATAATAACAACTAAGTCACCAGTATTATGATGATTATAAATATTGGCTTCTAGGGTATCAGTATCGGTTATGATGATATTATCAAGTAAATAGTTATAGTCTATTTTAGTGGCAATACTTATAATTTTAGCTAAAAATTCACGATTATTTTTGTCTTTCATTACATTTTTAAAAACAACGTCACGCATTAATTTTAAAACTTTACCTTGTTCTAAATATTTGTTTATAATAAACACCTCCATAATAATTATTCGATAAAATTTTTAAAAATCCTTCTTAAAATGCAAAAAAAATGTTAAAAATTAACATTTTTTAGATAAAATTTTAATTAATGCGTCTATTTCAAGTTTTCAATTCCTATAATAGTTAAACCTATTATATATTTTTGATAGAATATCACTAGATTTTTAATTATGTTTATATTAAAATAGTAATGGAGGTTTGTTATGGAACAAGTAAATCGTAGTGAATTAAGAAAAAAAATAATGACAATATTATATCAAATAAGCATATACAAAAAAAACAAAATTGAATATGACATAGAAAACATAATAAAAGAAGTAACATTAGTCGAAAATGAATTTGTAAAAGATATAGTATATGGCGTAATAACATATGAAAATGAGATAATTGAATTAGCCAATAAATACTTAAATAATTGGACTATTGATCGTTTAGGTAATACAGATGCTGCAATACTAAAAATAGGTATATATGAATTAGTTTATACTGATATTCCACCAGCAATCGCTATTAACGAAGCTATAGAACTTGCAAAAATATATAGCGATGACAATGTAAAAAAAATGATAAATGCAACACTAGACAAAATATATCACGAAAGAGAAAACAATGAATAAAGATAAATACTTAACAGTAAGTGCCTTAACAAAATATATAAAATACAAAATAGACACAGACGAACACTTAAAAACAGTATTTTTAAAAGGTGAAATATCAAACTATAAAAAACATCAAGCCGGACACTTATACTTCTCAATAAAAGATGAAACAAGCAAAATAAACGCCATTATGTTTAGTAGGAGCGCTAAAAGCTTAAACTTCACTCCACAAGACGGAACCAAAGTATTAATTGTAGGAAGAGTAAGTGTATATGAAGCAACAGGAAACTATCAAATATACGTAGAAGATATGATAGAAGATGGTGTAGGAAACCTTTACATAGCCTATGAAAAACTAAAAGAAAAACTATCTAAAGAAGGATTATTTGATGAAAAATACAAACAAAAAATACCTAGAATACCAAGAAAAATAGGTATAATAACTGCCCCAAAAGGAGCAGCCATCAAAGATATTCTTTCAACAATAAAAAGAAGATTCCCTATCTGTGAAACGATACTATTTCCTAGCCTAGTACAAGGAGATCAAGCCGCACAAGATATCGTTAGAAACTTAAAAATCGCTAATACATATGACCTAGATGTAATAATACTAGGTCGTGGTGGTGGATCGATCGAAGACTTATGGCCATTTAACGAAGAAATAGTAGCGCGAGAAATATTCGCATCCCGCATTCCAATCATAAGCGCTGTGGGACATGAAGTCGACTTTACCATCGCTGACTTTGTCGCCGATCTACGTGCTCCAACACCAACTGGAGCTGCTGAAATGGCTGTTCCCAACATAATCGATATCAACAACCATATTAAACAACTATATATAAGACTTAACGAAAACATCAATAAAAAAATAAACTTAAAAAAAATCGAATTAGAAGCACTCTCAAACTCCTTTGTCATTAAAAACCCAATGCTTATCTACGAAAACAAAAGTCAAAAAATTGATGTCATTAAAGAGAATCTAACAAGAATACTAATCCAAAAATTAGAAAAAAATCAAAACAAGCTAGAAATAATCAAAAAAAACTACATCCTAAATAACCCAACTATTATCTACGAAGAAAAAAAACAAAAAATAAAAAATCAAAAACAAATCATAAATAGAATAATAACTCAAAAAATAGAAAAAACTAAAAATGAAATAATCCATCAAAAAGAAAAATACATTCTAAAAAATCCAGAAAAACTATATCAAAATCATAAAATAAATTTAAAAAATATCATTGAAAAACTTGAACTAGTAAATCCCTTAGAAACCCTAAAAAGAGGATACACAATAACATATCAAGAAAATAAAATAAAAACAAAAATAAAAGAAATTAATAAAAATAAACCATTACTAATTAAAATGCAAGACGGTGAAATAATAACAGAAATAAAACAAATAAAGGAGAATTAAAATGCAAAAAAAATTTGAAGATAAAATGACAGAATTAGAAACAATCGTAAATGAACTAGAAAATGGAGAAATAGACCTAGATACATCAATTGAAAAATATACCAAAGCTATGAAACTAGTAAGAGAATGTGAAAAAAAACTAAATGAAGTTGAAGAAAAAGTAAACAAAATACTAAATGAAAACAATGAACTAGAAAATTTTAACTTAGAAGAAAATGCCTAAAATGGCATCTTTTTATATTCATAAAACAAATAGAAAAGAAAATAATAATAATGTAGTTTGCCAGTAAAGGAGTTGTTTTTAATGTTTTTAAAAAATTTAAAAAAAACATTTATAACCTTTCTAACATCCTTTATTATGCCCATTTCTATATTAGCTTATTCTGATTATATAATAGCAGGTGGAGAAAATGTAGGAATAGAAATTAATTCAAAAGGTGTAATGGTAGTAGGCTTATACGAAATAAACGGCAAATATACAGCCAGTGAATCAGGACTCAAAGTTGGAGACATGATAATATCACTGAATAAAAAACCAGTTGAAACAATCGAAGATATGACAGAAATAATAGGAAGCGCAAATGACTCCGTAGAAGTAGGATTTACAAGAGATAATAAAACAGACTATACGACACTAACACTAATAAAAGATGAAAACAACGTTTACAAAACAGGATTATATGTAAAAGACTCAATTAAAGGCATAGGAACATTAACATTTATAGATCCCAACACCAAAATATTCGGTGCCTTAGGTCACGAAATAGTCGAAAAAACAACTGGACAAATTTTAGAAGTAAAAGATGGAAAAATATATGACTCAACCGTAACAAGCATCGAACCATCAAGAAACGGAACACCTGGTGAAAAAAATGCCATCTTTAGCCAAACTACCAAAGGTACAATCAAAGAAAACACCAATAAAGGAATATTTGGAACGTATGATCAAGAACTACCAGATAAAAAACTCTATAAAGTAGCGCATACAGAAGATATTCATACAGGAGAAGCCCAAATATTAACAGTATTAAACGACCATGAAATAAAAAAATACAACATAAACATCCTAAAAGTATCAGAATCCAAAGAAAAAACAAAAAACATGCTATTCGAAATAACTGACCAAGAATTACTTGAAGAAACTGGAGGAATAATTCAAGGAATGAGTGGTTCACCAATAATTCAAGATGAATACATAATCGGTGCAGTAACACATGTTGTTGTAGATAGTCCAACTAAAGGTTATGGTATCCTAATAACCAATATGTTAGAAGAAGCAGAAAACTAGCTTCTTTTTTCATATTAAAATAATTTTACAAAAAAAGCATTATGATTTTTTTTTAAAGTGTCTAAACATAATTAAAAATCTAGTGATTTTTCACTAGATTATACACTATCCACTATCGCCTCTTTTTGTTATTTTCATTATTAAGGAAGAATTTTAGATTTAGAGACAGTTATAACTGGACGAACTCCACGGAAGGTGTTATTCACAAAAGATTTATTGTCCAAGTAGCCACTGAGGCGCACAGACCACGCATAAGACGAATCACCGCCGCGGGCCGTACTTGTCCAATATCCTAATGCATTAACAGTACTAGTATTTTGACTACAACCGTAACTTTCACAGCCATATAAATTACTAAATAACCAGGCATATACACTTGATCCCTTTGTAGATGGATGATCTGTTTGGTTCAATGAATCTAGATAATACCAGTCACTTGATGGTGTCCAAATTGCGTTCCTTACTATACTATTTACTTCCTCCGCACTTATTAATCTTGCTTTATAGTCACTATAATCGATTGTATAGCCATTTGTACCTTCAGTATTGGTGATTGCTGTGTATGTATCTGTTCTATTTAATATTGCTGTCCAATCTTTTGTATCTTCTTTTAACTGTTTCAATACTGTCAATGGACCTTTACTATTATTTCCACCTTCACCATTTTCATTTACTGTATATTCTCCACTTGTTTGTGTCCCAAAATATGTTATTCCTTCATTTTGTGCAATATTCGTTTCAGTATAATCATCTGATGAAACCCATTGTACATTGGCTGGAGTCGTATTATGATCTAGTATCATTGTATATCCATTGTCTGATACATCATATACATACCATTTCATACAACCTTCTTTTTTATCTGTACCTGAATTTTTACTATAATCTTCCTTTGTACAACTTGTACTTTGTCCAGTTGTTGCAGTTGGATTCAAGTATACCTCTATTCCATTACATTTACCTTTCTCGGTTGAGTATACTTCTCCTCCTATCATTGTTACTTTATAGTCGCCTATGGTTAGACAAGCAGCCTCCACTGAACCTTCATCTAAGACAACACTTCCTCCTGCTGGAGCTTTCCCTGTAAAGGGAATGGTTGTTGGTGTAGGATTAGAACCATTTAGTAATTCGCCATTACTATTTAGATTAAAAAATCCATCTAGATCTTTCTCTCCTATTTTTGTTAGTTCTGATATATAGTATTGGTTTACAGCATCTCTATAGCCATAGGCTGAATCTATCGCTGCTCCCTTTCTTGAATTCTCAATTATATTTAATATTATTGGTACAGTTATTACCGCAATTATCGCTAATATTACTATTATAGCTAATAGTTCTATGAGGGTGAAAGCCTTTATTTTACTAGTCTTTCGTGC
>CANRPB010000088.1 GCA_947632415.1 uncultured Bacilli bacterium | reverse complement strand
CATATTAGCCATTTCTGGTGAGGTTAAGGTATAAGTTTTTGCTTCATTAATTCCAAGGCTTCTTAGTCTTTTGGATACAATTTTTCGATATTTTACGTCGTTTTTATATTCACCTTTTTTAGTAACTGTTCTAGGTAAAGTAGAGATTAAATTATTGTATCCATAAAGGCGTCCTATTTCTTCGGCAATATCGTTAACATTAGGATCGATATCTAGTCTTCTTTTAGGTATGGTGACAGTAAAACAATCGTCATTTAATTCATAGGCAAAATCCAATCGTTTAAGTTCTACTTCCATATCCTCGGTACTTATTGTAATTCCGAGCATTTTATTAATATCATCATGTCTAAAAGTAACTATTTTATCATCTTTTTTGACATTATCATACTTAACAACACCAGTTAAAATTTTAGCATTAGCGTATTTTTCAAGTAAATAACAGGCTCTATCTATTGCCAAATCGGTATACTCATAATTTAATCCTTTACCATATCTTATTGATGCCTCGCTTTTTAAATTCAAATTAGAGGCTGTATATCTGATACTTGTTGCATCAAATATGGCACTTTCTATTAAAATGGTTTTGGTTGAATCGTCAACTTCGGTATTAAGTCCTCCCATAACACCGGCAATACAAACCGCTTCATCAGGTGAAGCAATGACGATATCATTAGTTGATAAAGTTCTTTCTTTATTGTCTAATGTAACTATTTTTTCATCATTATGGGCATCTCTTACAATTACTTTATTACCAAGTTTATCTTTATCAAAGAAATGAAGAGGTTGGCCATATTCTAACATTACGTAATTAGATATATCAACGACGTTATTAATTGGTCGCATACCGACACTAATAAGTCTCTTTTTAATAAAGTCAGGTGATTCTTTAATTTCGATATCGGTTACCATCTTAGCTAAATAATATGAACATTTCTTAGTTTTTACATCTAAAGAAAAATGCTTATTTATATCATCACTTATAACGTGATAAGAGTTATTAGGCATATTTACCTTTTTATTTAATATGGCTGAAATCTCATAAGCAAAACCAATATGAGAATAACAATCATTATTACGGTGTTTATGGATATCCAACTCATAAATGGTATTTGCTAATCCCAAGAATTCTAGTGGATCAGAACCAACTATGGCTTTACTACCTAGTTCACATATTCCGGCTTCATAGGCTTCTTTAGTGGCTTCTTCAAGTCCCAATTCAAATAAAGCACACAACATTCCGTTAGATTCTACACCTCTTATTTTACTCTTCTTTATTTCATTGTTTCCAGGTAAAATAGTACCGGGTAAAGCAACAATGACTTTTATTCCAACTCTTGCATTAGAAGCACCACAAACTATCTGTTCAACGCTTTTACCAATATTAACTTTGCAAATGTGCAAGTGATCGCTATCAGGATGAGGTAGACATTCAATTATTTCACCTACCACAATACCTGCAATTTTATTAGTGATAACTGCTTCTACATTAATTCCTGCCTTGGTAATTTTTTTAGCTAATTCAGTTAAGTCTTCATTACTTATGTCTATATAATCTTTTACCCATTCTAAATTAATCATACTACACTTCCTTTCTATCGAAAAGTTTACTTTCTCTTAAATCGGTATTATAAAAAACTCGGCAATCTTGAATACCATATTTTAACATAGCCATTCTCTCGGCACCAAAGCCAAAGGCAAAGCCAGTCCATTCTTTAGGATCATAACCGCTCATTTTTAAAACATTAGGGTGTACAATTCCGGCACCGGCTATGGTTATCCAACCAGTTTTTTTACATATGTTACAGCCTTTTTTATGACAATTGAAGCAACTAATATCAACTTCAACTGATGGTTCTGTAAATTGATAATAACTTGGGCGAAATCTTGTTTCTACATCATCACCAAATAATTTTTTTACAATTACATCAATCGTTCCTTTTAAATCTGATAGGCTTACTTCTTTATCTACTAATAATCCTTCTATTTGCATGAATTGATGTGAATGTGTCGCATCATCATCGTCTCTTCTAAAAGTTTTACCAGGGCAAATTACTCTAATTGGTGTTTTTCCTTTTCCTTTTAGCATTGTTCTTACTTGAACGGGTGATGTTTGACTACGAAGTAGTATTTCTTCGCCTTCGATATAAAAAGTGTCTTGTGCATCTCTAGCAGGATGTCCTTTAGGAATATTAAGCATTTCAAAATTGTATTTATCTTCTTCTATTTCAGGACCATCAACTACATCATATCCAAGTGACATCATTAATTCTTCAACTTCTTCAATTAATTTTTCTAAAATATTAGGCGCTCCAATATTGATTTTTGTAGCTGGTAATGATATATCTATTTTTTCAGCGTCAAGTTTTTTATTCAATTCTTCGTTTTCTAATTTGATTTTTAAATTGTCAAAAGAGGTTGTAATTTTACTTTTAAATTCATTAATGATTTTACCGTATGCTTTTTTTTCTTCACTATTTAGTTCTTTCATATAGTTCATGAGTTCATTAACAGGGCCTTTTTTACTTAGATAAAGGCTTTTTAATTCACTCAATTCTTTTAAATCATGAACACTATTTAATTTGTTTGTAATTTCTTCTGTTAAGCAACTTATTTTTTCTTTCATATTATCATCCTTTCAAAAAAAATCCATGAATTTAAGGGCTCAAAAAGAGTGGTACCACCTTAATTCATAGATTTACTATGCTCTTAAATCTTTAACGCAGATATACGTTATAATTTTGGTTATAAAGCTCCAAAGATGAATTCATAAAATGTCATTATTAGTTTTCACCAACCACTAATTCTCTACAAAATAACTTAGATTATTACTACTTCTTTTTCTTTGCTTTTAAAACTATTAATATTATATATTATTTTTTTACTTTTGTAAATTGTTTTTCGTGTAATGATTGTATAAATAAATCTTGTATTTTATTCTTATCGTTAATGTCGTTACCATTTAATATGTAATCCTGCAAAAACATAAGAAATAATTTTTCTATTTTTTTCTTTTCAAGATTATTTTTTCTATACGATGATAAATCCCAATTCATACCGATACTTTCTAATAGTTTTATTTGTTTTGTGGTTAATATGGGGAATTTTTTATTTTTTTTGTTATCAGGTAACATCATATTTTTATAGGCTTTTCTTTGACGTTCTAACCAACTATTTAAGTTAATTCCTGTATCTGAAATGTAGTCTGCTTCTACATCTAAATTTCCGTTTTCTAAATAGTATTTTTCAGCACTCGTAAAGTTATCCATCCAAACTTTTTCAAAATCAATTGAGGCATCCCATATCATACCGATACTTTCTAGTAGTGTTATTCGTTCTTGAGTTAAAACATTTTTATAGTTTTTTTTATATAATCTTCTTTGGGTACATATCCATGTTCCTAAACAAACGCCGTCTTTTGTTACATAGTATGCGGGTATATTTAGATTATTATGTTCTAGATAATAGTCCTTGGCCATAAGAAACTTTTCCATCCAGAGTGCATCGTAATTAAATGATCCATCCCAATTCATACCAATTTTTTCTAGTAGCGCTATCTGTTCAGGTGTTAATACTTTCTTGGTTTTTCTTTCACTTTCAGGTAACATACTGTTTTTATATGCTTGCCTTTGTGTGTTTATCCATGTTCCTAAATGAATACCTTCATTAGTAACATATCTTTCTTTTATATTTAAATTTCCGTGTTGTTTATAATATTCACAGGCTAATATATATTTTTTATACCAAGCATTATTCATTTTTACTACACAATCCTTTCAAATTACTTTTTTTTACATTCGTTACAATTCCATATCATGCCAATGCTTTCTAATAGTTCTATTCTATGATCGGTCAAAGTACTTTTATCGTCAGTTCTATTTTTATATGCAATTCTTTGATAATATAACCAATTATTTAAACTAACACCGGTTTTCATTATATAGTCATCTTCTAAAGAAGTAACTTCTCTACCTTCAAAACAAGCTTTAACTTCTAAAAAACATTCCATCCAACGCTTATCATAGTCAATGGAGGCATCCCATATCATACCAATGCTTTCTAGTAGTTCTATTTTTTCAAATGAGAGTACTTTTTTTTCATTGTCTAAATTTCTGACTTTATAAAGTTTTCTTTGGGTGCTTATCCATAAACCTAGTTTAGTACCGTCTTCATCGATATAATCCATGGGAATTCTTAAATTACCAAATTTATAGTAATATTTTTTTGCTTTTAAAAAATTAATCATCCAATTTTTTTCATGATCAATAGATAAGTCCCATACCATTCCAATGCGTTCTAATAATTCTATTCTTTCATCGGTTAAGGAGCAATCAATGTTTTCAAGTCTTTTTTTATATAGTGTTCTTTGGTTTTTTATCCAGGTTCCTAAATTAGTACCGTCTTCTGTTGTATAGTATCTATCTATGAGTAAATTATGATGTTCTTGGTAATATTTACAAGCAAGTTTATATTTTCTATCCCATTCATCGTCTAAGGAGACAGGTTCCCATTTTATGTCAAGCATTTCTAATAAAACAACTTGTTCATCTGTTAGGGGACGTAATCCACCTTTTACGGGTTTTGTTCTTGATCGGTATGCTCTTTTTTGACTATATAACCAAGACTTGAGTTTAATACCGGTTTCTATTTCGTATTCTTCACTAATATTTAAGTCTCCGTGTTCTCTATAATACATTAAAACTAGTTTATATTTTTCATACCAATTTTCTTTCATTATTACATCCCCCTTTTTCCAAACTATTATACACTATATATAAATTTTTTCAAATAAAAATAATATAATTTAATAAAGTATTAAAAAAACATGAATATTTTTTTTCATGTTTTTATTTGACAGCCTCTTTTTTTGAAAAATTCGCGTCTCGCTTCCGCGAGATTTATATATCTTGACTTGTCCTCCCGTTTGGTCGGAGCTGTCAAGATTTTTATTCGGTATTAGTGCTTTC
>CANRPB010000087.1 GCA_947632415.1 uncultured Bacilli bacterium | reverse complement strand
CGCTTGCAGTAATTTTATCTTTGCTATAATTCTACATTAATAATATATCAAAAAAGATACTTTTTGGCAAGTACCTTTTTATTTTTTTATACAAATATATTTATATGTTAATTTTGCATTAAAATTTGTTGTCCTTTAACTAAGTCATAACTAATTAATGTATCAGTATCTAAATTTTCTTTATACATATCAACACCTGTAATTTGGCTATTTTCATAGGTTATATAATAATAAATACCTTTATCTAAATTACAACAAGAACAATAAATAGTTATTTCATATTTATTATCACCCATATGAACACATCCTCTTTGTTGTTCAACAGATCCTAAAATATGGAAAAATTGACTAATACTTTCGGATTCTGAAGTACCAGATAAAGAATTCATTTTGGTGAAAGTTGCTTTTACAAAGCGTGATGCTGATGATAAATCACCTGGTAGCCCTAAAGCCCCCATTCCCCTACTATAAATATCAAAATTTAACTTTTTGGAAAAATTATTAATTGGTGGTTCGGTTGATAAATTCATATAGTTATTGAGATTAAACATCTGAATATCAAAGGTGGGATTATTAGTTAAAACACCTACGGGATTGTCATATATTTTTAAGCCTTCTTTTACACATTCAACGGTGATTGATTGTTCCCTATCAGATATTATCCAATGTAAAGGAGAAACGAGTAATTCATCACTAAAATTAATTTTAACTATATTAATTTTTTTTAGTAATTCTTTGGTTTCTTCAATGTTTGCACATTGTGATAAAATCCAAGGAATAAATTCAAATGGAGCAATGTTGTCTTTATCATTTTGTTCTTCTTTATAGTCGGCATTGTTAGGAAAATTCAATCCTGCCATACCAAGGCCTTTTTCATTAATAGCATCATAGTATAATGGATAGTTATCAGTAACATAGGACATACCGATAATGGCGTAATGACTATTAATATTTTTTACTTTTCTAAATTTAAAGGGATAATTTCTAGGTGCTATGGTAACTGTTTCTTTGTAGGAATATTCTAAATCGAAGTTTCTTCCAAAATAATGATTTTTAGTATTATAAGTTATAGCTGTACACATATTTTTTTCTCCTTATATTTTAAATTGTTTTAAATATTCTTTTTCTTCTTTACTAATTCGGGTTGATTCAATTATTTTTTGAATTGTTTTATTTTGAATAGAAGAACTTAATATTTGTTTTTTAATTATATCTATTGTTATATTAGGATATTTAATATAGCACGTTGATAATGTCCAAGCAATGGCCATTTGTAAATAATATTGATCAGTTTCTAAATTGCTTATTGTTTCGATGACTTTGTTTATGTAAATGTCATTTATATAATAGTCATTTAATAAGACTACACCTAATCTTTGTTGCCACATATTATGACTTTTTAGACATTTTTTTATGTAGTTAAAGCCTTCTTTTTGCTTTTTTTTAAATTGTTTTAGGTTAGATGCAGTTAAATCACAGGTAGCCCAGTTATCAATATAGGGAATAAAATTATTTATCTTTTCTAATAAATCGTTAAAGTCTATTTTTAAATATCCTAATATTAAGCCATGAATTAGTGTTTCTTCATAAAATTCATGTTTATTATTTTGAATGAATGTTTCATAATCGTTTTGAGATATGTACTTGGCAATTTGTTTTAAAATGGGTGTTTTAACACCAATTAGTTTTATATTATCATTTTTTAGTAATTTTTGATGAAATTTTTGATATTTTTCGTCTTTAATACTACATAAATAATTGATTAGTTTATCATTAGTTATATTCATGGGTTAGTTTAGTAATTAAGTCTTGAAATTCTTTGGTTATTTCTTTTAATCTTGCTTCGGTTTCAGCCTCAAATCTGACTGTTAAATTAGGACCGGTGTTGGATGCTCTAACAAGGGCCCAGGCATCGTCAAATTCAACTCTGACTCCATCAATATCAATTATTTTGTAGTTTTTATTTTGGCAATATTCTTTTATTTTATTGACAATATCAAATTTATTTTCATCAGTTACTTGGGCTTTTAGTTCTTCGGTTGAATAGTAATGATTAATATCATTATATAAAGTACTTAATTTTTTATCGGTATTAGATAATACTTCTAACATTCTAAGACCAGCATAGATACCGTCATCAAAGCCTAGGAATTTATCTCTAAAGAACAAGTGTCCAGAAAATTCACCACCAAAGTCAAAGTTTCCTTCTTGCATTTTCATATTAGTGTATGAGGCTCCAGTTCGGTACATAACAGGTTCAATATTTAGTTTTTTTAGTTCATCGATTAGAGTTCTAGAACATTTAACATCAAATAAGGCTTTTCTGGTTTTTAAATTTTTGTTTAGATAACGATACATGATAAGCATATAAGTATCTGCAGAAATAATATTACCTAATTCATCGACAACACCTACTCGATCGGCATCACCGTCAACACCAAATCCAAAGTCATATCCAAGTTCGACGACTTTTTGTGCTAAGTCGTGTTGATTTTCTTTTACTGATGGATCGGGGTGATGATTAGGAAAATCCCCGTCTGATTCACAGTAAAGAGGATAGTATTCAATACCAAGTTTATCTAAGACGTCTTTAATAATGATGGAGCCAGTTCCATTACCACAGTCAACGACGACTTTGATTTTTTTGTCTAAATTGATACTTTTACATAATAGATTTATATATTCATCTTTGATATTTCTCGTTTCATAGTTACCGTGTCCTTCATCAAAGTTAAGGACTTTAGTAAATTCATAAAAATCGGTTATTAGTTTACCATAGGCATTACCAATATTTGAAAAAGATATTTTGAAGCCATTATATTCTTTGGGGTTGTGACTGGCTGTTACCATGATACCGGTATTGATGTTGTATATTTTTTTGGCGCTATAGTACATTGGTGTGGTAACTAGTCCAAGATCAATGACATCGGTTCCACTATCGATGATTCCTTTAATTAAGGCTTCGGATAATTCAGGAGATGAGTGTCTATTATCATGTCCAACAAGGGTTGTGGTTTCTTTAAATTGTTTGATATAAGTACCAAAACTTCTACCAATGGTATAGGCGTCATTAGCGTCTATTTCTTTATTATAAATACCTCTTAAGTCATATTCCCGAAAGATATTTTTATTGATATTTTCTTTTAATTTCATAAATTCCTCCTATGCGTGTGGGTGATAGTTATTATAGTTTTCTTTGATTTGTTCTTTGGATACGTGAGTGTATATTTGAGTGGTTGATATATCAGAGTGTCCTAACATTTCTTGGATGCTTCTTAAGTCAGCCCCACCATTTAAAAGATGTGTTGCGAATGAATGTCTTAGGGTATGTGGTGAAAATTCAGTTTTGATGTTTTGTTCTTTAGCGATGATTTTAATGATTTTAAAGAAACCTTGTCTAGTCATTTTTTTTCCATGATTATTTAAGAATAAGTAATCATTGAGTTCTTTTTTTACTAGTTTATCACGGTGTTCTTTTAAGTATATTTCGATATATTTAATAGCATAATCACCTAAAGGAACAATACGTTCTTTTGAACCTTTTCCCATAATTCTAATCGTACATGATGATACATCAATGTCGTGAATTTTGACGTTTATTAATTCGCTTACTCTAAGTCCTGATGAATACATGAGTTCTAACATTGCTTTATTACGATAGGAATAAGAATCGGTTAGTTTGATATCTAAAAGTTTATCTATTTCATCAATTGATAAAGTTTTAGGTAAACTTTTTTTTGTTTTGGGTAGTTCGATATATTCCATCGGATTGGTGGTTACTTTTTTTTCTATTAATAGAAATTTATAAAATGATCTTAAAGTTGAAATATTATGGGATATGGTTTTGGTATCGTTAGTTTTCCTTAAATATTTTAAGTATTCTTTTATATCATTACCACTAATATCATTGGCTTTCTTTGTTTTAAAATAATTAGTAAATTTTTTTAAATCATTATGATATGACTTAACAGTGTTGTCACTATACTTTTTATCAATTACTAAGTATTCTAGGAAACTATCAACAAGTTCACACATTCTATCACCATGATAATAATACCATAAATATTAAAAAAATTCTATTAATAATGATAAATAAAACTGATAAAATCGTCAACTTAAACTTTGACAGTTTTATCAGTTTTTAGTTTAACATTTATATTCTTGTGTTTTCTTTATTTATTAGTTTCATTATTAAGGAAGAATTTGAGACTTTGAGACGGTTATAACTGGGCGGACGCCGCGGGTGGTGTCACTCACAGGATGATCGTTCAAGGTGCCATTGGTGCCCACATTCCACGCACGAGACGAATCACCGACGCGGGCCGTACTTGTCCAATATCCTAATGCATTGACAGTATTTGCTTTTTTACTACAACCATATTTTTCACAATCTGTTAGATTATTATACAACCATGCATAATTACTTGCGCCCTTC
Organism: uncultured Bacilli bacterium; assembly: GCA_947632415.1. Lineage (GTDB taxonomy): Bacteria > Bacillota_I > Bacilli_A > RF39 > UBA660 > UBA3631. The sequence continues at coordinate 1,016 of CANRPB010000087.1, read as the reverse complement.
GATTGGGCTACTTGGGTTTGCCACTTTCCATTGGTATCAGTATTGGGATTATAAGCACCATCTAGGTAAAACCAATTTGCTGAATCCCAATCAGACTTCCTTACTATGGCTGCTACTTCCTCCACACTTATTAATTTTGCTTTGTAGCCACTGTAATTTATTGTATAGCCACTGGTACTTCCTTCACTAGTACTTGTTGTAGCTGTATATGTATCTGTTCTATTACTTATGCCAGTCCAATCTTTTGTATCTTCTTTTAAAGTCTTTAAAGCTGTTAATGGTCCTCTATTATTACATCCTGCTACTGTTCCTTTTTTTGTTTTACAGTTATTATAATCACCGGTTGGTTCTGCCCCAAAATATGTTATTCCTTCATTTTTTGTATTCTCTACATTATAATCTTCTGATGAAACCCATAGTATGTTAGTTAGTGTCGTATTATGGTCTAGTATCATTGTATATCCATTATCTGATACATCATACACATACCATTTCATACAACCTTCTTTTCCGAGATTTTGCCCATTATCATTATATTCTTCCTTTGTACAACTTGTATTACTATCAGTTGCGGTTGGATCTAAGTATACTTCGATTCCATTACATTTCCCTTTTTCCGTTGAGTATACTTCTCCTCCTATCATTGTTACTTTATAGTCGCCTATCGTTAGACATGCAGCCTCTACTGAGCCTTCATCTAGAACTACACTTCCTCCTTCTGGAGCCTTTCCTGTAAATGGAATGGTTGTTGGAGTTTTGTTTGACCCATTTAGTAATTCACCATTACTATTTAGATTAAAGAATCCATCTAGGTCTTTTTCTCCTATTTTTGTTAGTTCTGATATATAGTATTGGTTTACTGCATCTCTATATCCATAGGCTGAGTCTATTGCTGCTCCCTTTCTTGAATTTTCAATTATATTTAATATTATTGGGACAGTTATTACTGCAATTATCGCTAATATTACTATTATAGCTAATAGTTCTATGAGGGTGAAAGCCTTTATTTTACTAGT
>CANRPB010000086.1 GCA_947632415.1 uncultured Bacilli bacterium | reverse complement strand
ATGATAGGAGGAGAAGTATACTCAACGGAAAAAGGAAAATGTAATGGAATAGAAGTATACTTGAATCCAACTGCAACCGATGGACAAAGTACAAGTTGTACAAAGGAAGATTATAGTAAAAATTCAGATAAAAAAGAAGGTTGTATGAAATGGTATGTGTATGATGTATCGGACAATGGATATACGATGATACTAGATCATAATACATCAAATGGAATAGCTTGGGCATCACAAGCTGATTATGAAAAAGAACCTCAAGAAGACTTAGGAATAACATATTTTGGAAACACACAACTAACTGGAGATTATGGAACAAATGGAAATAATAACAAGGGTCCATTGACAGCTTTAAAGGCTTTAAAAGAAGATACAAAAGATTGGAATGGCATAAGCAATAGAACAGATACATACACAGCAGAAACAAGTACAGGTAAAAGTTACACTATAGATTATAGTAAATACAAAGCAAAATTAATAAGTGCGGAAGAAGTAAATAGTATAGTAAGGAACGCTAGTTGGGATACTTCTAAATCTTGGTATTATCTAGATTCATTGGATCAAAGCGAACCAACAAGATCAAAAGGATCAAGTGCATATGCATGGTTATATAGTAATTTGACAGAATGTGAAAGACATGGATGTAATGTAAACCTACAAAGTCCAGGAGAAATATGGGCATATTGGACAAGTACGGCCCGCGTCGGTGATTCGTCTTCTGCGTGGAATGTGTACTTCACTGGCTACTTGACCGCTAGTTATGTGGATAACACCGACCGCGGCGTCCGCCCAGTTATAACCGTCTCAAAATCTCAAATTCTTCCTTAATAATAAAACTAATAAAAAAATAAGATAAAATAATGTAAAAAAGTATTAATTTAATACTTTTTTTGTTAAAATTAAAGTGGAGTGGTATTATGCATGATAAACTAAAATTATTATTAGAACAACTAAAATACAAAGAAGAAAACTATATATACTTTGAAAAAGGTAATTTAAAAATAAACATAGATACAAAAACAACAATTCACAAATTTTACTTTGAAATAGAAAACATATTACCAATAAATGTCTACCTAGAATTAGAAAAAAAACTAAAAAATCGCTTTAAAGACTATAACACAGATATAGAAATAAAAGCCCGAAACATAACAGAAGAACACCTAAAAGAATACTATAGTTACATAATAGACATATATAAAGAAGAACAACCATTACTACAAATGTTTAAAAACAATAAACTAACCCTAACTAACAATACACTAACAATAGAAGTAGCAAATCTTGCCGAAAAAATGAAACTAAATGGAATAAAAGAAAATATAATTAAAAACCTAAAAAAATTTGGATTCGGCACTATAGAACTAGAGATAATAATCAACCAAGAACTAAACAACGAAATTCTAGAAGAAATAAACAACGAAATAAACAAAAAAATAACATATATTGAACCAACACCACCAATAGAAGAAAAGAAAAAATTTGTCACCAAAGAATACAAAAGGCCACCACTTATAATAGACAAAGAAAACCCAGACGTAATAATAGGCACCAAAATAGAAGATACACCAATTAGAATAGACGAAATCATAGCAGAAAAAAACAATCTCACTATTGAGGCCTATCTATATACCGAAATAGACGTTCGTGAAACCAAAACAGAATTAAGAATCATAACCTTAAAACTAACCGATGATACAGACAGTATTTATGGAAAAATATTTGTAAACAGTGAAGAAGAATTCAATGAAATAAAAGGCAAACTAATACCCAATGTATGGCTTAAAATAAGAGGAAACACCAAAGACGACAAATATGCCAATGAACTAACATTTCAAATAAGAGACATAAACAAAACTAACCGCAACCAAGAAGAAAAAATAGATGATGCCGAAATCAAACGAGTAGAACTACACGCCCATACAACAATGAGTCAAATGGACGGATTAGCAGACGCAAAAAAATTAATCAAACAAGCCAAAAAATGGGGACACAAAGCCATCGCCATAACAGACCATAATGGATGTCAGGCCTTTCCAGACGTTTATCACACAGTATGCGACATAAACAAAGGATTAGAAGAAAAAGACAAATTTAAAGCAATATACGGAGCAGAATTAACAATGATAGACGACTCCGTCATCATAGCAACACGACCAAATGACACCAACCTAATCGACAACACATATGTCGTATTTGACACCGAAACAACAGGCTTCAATGCCGCCGGTGAAGACCAAATGATAGAAATAGGAGCAGTAAAAATAAAAAATGGCGAAATAATAGACAGATTCGACGAACTTATCAATCCCCATCGACCTCTGCCAAAAAAAATAACCGAACTCACACTAATTACCGACGACATGCTAAAAGACAAAGACACCGAAGAAAATGTAACGAAACGCTTCATCCAATGGGCAGGTGACCTACCAATGGTCGCTCATAATGCCAAATTCGATATATCATTCATAGAAATGGCATATAAAAAATATAATCTAGGAACATTTACCAACACCGTAATAGACACACTAGAACTATCAAGAACACTAGACAATAACTTCCAAAGACACGGTCTATCAGCCCTAGTCAAAAGATATGACGTTCCATGGGATGAAGACGCCCACCATCGAGCAGACTATGACGCCGAAGGAACAGCCCTAGTATTTGCCAAGATGATCAAAAAACTAATTGATAGAAACATCGAAAAAATAAACGACTTAGACAAATTAGTCGACAAAAAAGAAATACACAAATATGGACGAGCCCACCATATAAACATTCTAACACTAAACAAAAAAGGACTAAAAAACCTATTCAAAATAATAAGTTTAGCCAATACAACCTATCTATATAAAACACCAAGAATATTAAGAAGCGAAATAGAAAAACATCGTGAAGGACTATTGATAGGCAGTGGTTGCTATGAATCAGAAATATTTACAGAAGCAAGAAGCAAAAGCGACGAAGAATTAACCAATCTAATCAAATTTTACGACTACGTAGAAGTTCAACCACCAGCATGCTACGATCACTTAATTCAATCCAATGACTTTGGTTCACAATCAGAAATACTAGAAAACATTAGAAAAATAGTAAGAATAACCGAAGAAACAGGGAAAATAATCGTAGCAACCGGAGATGTTCATCACATCAAAGAAGACGACAAAATATACAGGGAAATCATTATTAATCAAAAAGTACCAGGAGGCGGACGCCACCCACTAGCCAGAAAAAACATTCAAAAAATTCCATCAATGCACTTTAGAACCACAAGAGAAATGCTTAAAGCCTTCGACTTCCTAGGAAACGAAAAAGCCTACGAAATAGTTGTAACCAACACCAACAAAATAGCCGACATGGTAGACATAATAGAAGTCATTATCGAAACAGGCGGTGTACCATTCTCACCAAGAGTAAAAGGCGAAGACGGGAACTACCTAGACTGTCCAAAAGTAGTAACCAAACTAGTATATGACAAAGCCAAAGAATGGTACGGAGAACCATTACCATACAACATCGAAGAAAGAATCGCCAAAGAACTATACGGAGATGCAGTTTTGAACAGCATAAAATACAACTTAAAAGAAGAAAACGAACAAAAAATATTCAAACAACTCCACGAAACAATCCTAAAAGGAATCGACGAAGTAAAAAACTTAGTAAGAGAAAACATAAAACAAACAAATGAAGAACCAATAGAAGGAGACGAACTAGAAAAAAAATTAAAAAAAACACTAGGAGGAATAATTGGAGGAGGCTTTGACCCAATATATCTAATAGCGCAACGACTAGTAAAACACTCAAACGACGAAGGATTCCTTGTTGGCTCAAGAGGATCAGTAGGATCAAGTTTTGTCGCAACCATGATGGGAATAACAGAAGTAAACCCTCTCCCAGCACACTACCGTTGTGGCAAATGCCAACATAGCATTTTCAAAGACGAAACAGGTAAAGAACTAGGAGCACTCTACTCATCAGGTTTTGACCTACCAAACAAAGAATGCCCAAACTGTCATGAATTAATGATAAAAGACGGACAAGACATGCCATTTGCCACCTTCCTAGGTTTTAACGCCGATAAAGTACCAGATATTGACCTTAACTTCTCCGATTTAAACCAAGCCTCAGCCCATGAATATACAAAAGTTTTATTTGGTGTCGACAACGTATATAGAGCAGGAACGATAGGAACCGTTGCCGATAAAATAGCCTACGGATTTGTAAAAGGATATTGCGAAGACAAAAATATCATTATGAGAAATGCAGAAATAGAAAGATTGGCATTGGGATGTACAGGAGTAAAAAGAACAACAGGTCAACATCCAGGAGGAATAGTCGTAATACCAGACTATATGGAAGTATTTGACTTTACACCATTTCAATATCCAGCCGACGACGAAAAATCAGCGTGGCGTACAACCCACTTTGATTACCACGCTATCGATCAAGATGTCTTAAAACTAGATATTTTAGGACACTCCGATCCTACCCAACTAAGAATGATACAAGAAGCAACCCAAATGGATGTAACAACCGTTCCTTTAGACGACAAACAAACCATGGGAATATTCCTCTCACCAGAACCATTAGGAGTCACAAAAGAACAAATAATGTGTGAAACAGGAACTCTAGGAATACCAGAATTCGGAACAAAATTCACACTTCAAATGTTAACAGATACCAAGCCAACAACCTTCGCAGAACTTATTAAAATATCAGGACTATCACACGGAACCGACGTTTGGGTAGGAAATGCCCAGGAATTAATAAAAAACAAAGTCGTACCATTTAGTCAAGTAATAGGATGTCGTGATGATATTATGGTATATCTAATGTATAACGGTTTACCACCAATAAAAGCATTTAAAATAATGGAATTTGTAAGAAAAGGAAGAGCTAGTAAACCAAAAGATCATGATCAATGGTTAGAATATGAACAAACAATGAAAGAAGCAGGAATAGCCGACTGGTTTATAGACTCATGTGCCAAAATAAAATACATGTTCCCCAAAGCCCATGCAGCAGCATACGTTATAAGTGCCTTTAGAATAGCCTGGTATAAAGTACATATGCCAGTCTACTTCTATGCATCATGGTTAACAAGTAAAGCCACCGATTTTGACGTCGAATCAATGATAAAAGGATACGACACCATCAAAATGAAACTACTTGAAATTATCAACAAAGGACACGACGCCACTAACAAAGATAACGGTATTTATGAATCATTACACGTATGTCTAGAAGCCACCGCGCGAGGAATAAAATTTTTAAATATCGACTTATATGAAAGCGAAGCAACAACATTCAAAGTAAAAAATGATACAGAAATATATCCACCATTTAACTCAATCGACGGCCTAGGAGATACTATCGCTAATAACATTGTAAATGAAAGAGAAAAAAGAGAATTTTTAAGCATCGAAGAAGTACAATTAAGAGCTAAAGTATCTCAAACACTAATTGATAAAATGAAAGAAATGGGAATATTTGAAGGAATGGATGAATCAAGCCAACTAAGTCTATTTTAAAATAAAAAATAATTATGATAATTAATAATAGGGACTAATTATAATTGGTTCTTCCGAAAGTTTCCGTATAAGACCATATTCATAGGTAGGGTATTACATCCTATCTTTTTCATTACCTAA
>CANRPB010000085.1 GCA_947632415.1 uncultured Bacilli bacterium | reverse complement strand
TTTAAAAACATTGTCTTAATATTATTACGAGACTTATTCGGCAAATTCAATCTCAAAAAATTAAATACATCTATTTCCTGATCAACCTTAAACGTTAAAACTGCTTTATTCATAGACACCACCTAATATATAATACCCTATTTAGTTTGAACCTTAATATCCTCACCTAAATCACATGCTCTACCACTTAAATATTCACTTACACTACCCTTATTATTACAAATAATATTATAAGCACAAACCGGTGCCATCACATCATAAAATAAAGTCAACATTTCCCTTTTATACTCATCCTTCTTACCCAAATAATGAATACGATCACAAGACAAAATAAACATTTCAAATAACTTATCATTCAAATAACCAAAAGCACCATCAACAAAATACATATTAGCCAACTCACAACGAGAAGCAATATCATTAAAATTATCCACTATACTATAAACATTATCTTTCCTATATCGCATTAAATTATCATGCCCTACCGCTACACTTAAATAATTAGCCACATCCATTAACAAATTATTATATACACTATTAACATGATTAATACTCTGTAATTTTTCATTAACACTACTATAATCCGAAACATCAAAGTAATTACACAACATCTTTCTCGTTATAAACTCATTAATAATTTCCTCAGACATAATATTCTTCTCATCAATTCTTTTAACCTTATTATCCAAACTAATTTCATCAACTGTTTCACACATTCCATGTTTCGAATAAATACTATTACCATCTTTTCGATAAATAGGACTTTGCATCCCATAAGCATGATTTAATTCATGCAAAAAATTAGGAATATTAATTGAAGTATTAAATAAACCCTCATAACGATCACTCTTTGATACCACTATCCATGTCTTTTCTGAAACAACATTCATATTATCATCAAAAACAGGCTCATATGAATAAAAAGCACCAACACTACTATTTTCCCCATAAGACTTACCATCATCAATGAAAATATTTTCATTAACACCATCTAACATCGAAAATTTAATATCATCACAAACCGATTGATCAAGTCTATCAACATCAAAAATTCTCGTATTTAAAAAAACATTTTTAACACCAGCAAAATCCTTATATTCAAAAACCATTAACGGAAAAACAATTGAAATAGCCTTTTTTATATTATCATCATATTTAAACTTAAGACAAATTTCATTAATATCATCTATATACATACAACACTTCCCTTTATGATTATATCAAAAAAGAACTATACAATTGTATAATTCATAAAATTTTCACATTATTGACACTTACTTTGACATATATCCAAACAAAATAGATAATATAAATCAAATCATTATAAACAATGAATTCCAATTTTCAAATATATCGACCAATCCCGTAAATAATAATATGAAAGTAGAAATAATATACAAATAAAACAAAATACAACTTATTACAATTATCTCTTTATTTTTAAATTTATCTTTATCCGCAATAGAAAGAATTAATGATCCTAATCCCCAAGGAAAAAAACAAATCATATTAAACATAAAATATGGCAATGATAATATTTTACTAATATTATCAAAATCAAATAATATATTTAAAATCATCCAAATAATAGAAAGTATTTGTAGAATAAAGCAAGTAATGTAAATATTACCATTTTTCTTTTTACATATATCTTTAATTAAATTCATAATATTCACTACCTATTTCTATTTTTCTAGAAAACAAGCATACATTTGATATGTATAATAATTCATTAAAATAGCCTGTTTCTGTGCATTAACACTAGTTATACCCATCTCAAATTTACCTTGAAAAGCTCTATCCTGTTTTACCCCATCAATCACATAGTTTCCCATTTCACCATTCAAATTAATTATGTAATACTTATATTCATTAGTAACAGTTTCATTTTTGTCAACTTCATCTTCATAAGTATAAGTGCCACCTGCATGATTACTATCTAAATCTCCATACTCTCCAAATACAAATGAATTATCCTTATTTAGTTTCATAGTAATTGTATATTCCCCTACTGTAGCAGAACCATCAAAATTAGAACAATTCCAAGTACCAGCAACATAATTATCACTAGTTGAATAATCAAGTTCATTATATAATCGATTTAAAACTTCAGAATCAGTAAATATTTCTAAAATACCAATAACAACATATATACCTATAATTACAATTGATATAATACCTAAAACAATACCAGCTATTTTTTTACTGCTTTTTTTCTTATATAATGCTCCAAATACTATACCAGCAACACCAAGAGGTATAGCATAAATTCTTCCAAATAAAGCAAGTAAAATAGCCACAATACTTATTATTAAAGAAACTAAATCAAATTTATTATTATTGTTACCAACATTATTATTAGATGATAAATTTACATAACTATCACTAAAACCACTCTCTACTTGACTACCACAATTATTACAAAATTTATCACCGTCATTTATTTTACTACCACAATTATTACAAAACATCTATACCTCCACTTATATTTTTTTATACTTATTTTTTCCTCTAACAACAACAAAACATGATAAAGTACCAATAATAACCAAACAATTTATAAAAGCAAATGTTTTAACCCCTGTTTTAGGATTAACTGTAGTATCACTTGTTGGCTTAGTTAAATCTAAAGGTTTATCATCTATAGTCTCACCTTGTTCATCTTTAACAAAATCAAATTCCCAATCTGACCTTAAACTTTTATTTTTTGCTTTTGTAATAACTATTTCATCTAATGGATACAGTATCAACACTCAAATATATGTAATAATACTTGTCATCCACAATCTTTGAAGAATCGTATTTTCCATCTAGCGAAGATGATCTATAAGTGTTTCCAGAAAATGTTAATACAGGTTCAGAATCACTTTTAGCATAATTCAATACTTCAGCATAATCTTTAGATAAAGAAAAATTTTCTAATATTTTTTCATCTTTTATCTCTCCTACCTTAACATTAATATTTGATTCCCTATTATATATATCGTGAATCACTATATCACCACTATTACTAGATGAATATAATCCAACATCCATTCTTTTTCCATAAGGCAATGTTGGTCTTTCAACTAAAATAGGATTAGATGCTTTTTCATATATCCCTGAACTATCACCTTCAGAATATGTATATACGGTAACATATATATTTCCATACAAAGATGCAACATCAGTATAATTATAACAATCAAGACCATTAGTTTGTTCATCACGAAGTTTACTTGAAACACACGAAGCAAATAAAGACGTATCATCTATAGTGTTTGGTATATCACTTGACGAAGAATAATAAACGTAATTATTTTCACCAGAAACATTACTTACATAAATAAATGATTGTTCAAGTCCCCCCTCAGTTGAAGATTTTTTAACAACACTTACACTCAAATCATCTAAAGTTTCCGCACTTACTGATAAAATAATAACAAAACTAAAAATTAACCCTAAAAATAAACGCCTAATAAAATTCATAAAACACATCCTTTTCTATCTAACTTGTAAACCCCTCTATTATAATTATACATCTATTTAAATGTATGTCAAGAACATTCAATTAAATGTATGATAATTTATATTTGATAAACAAGTAGAGATGATTTGAATGGAATATAAAAGAATTAAAAATTTAAGAGAAGATAATGACATCATGCAAAAGGAGATAGCTAAATATCTAAACATAACTCAACAACAATATAGTCTATATGAAAGAGGTATTAGAGAAATACCTGTTGATCTATTAATAAAACTCGCTGATTACTATAACGTTTCAATAGATTATATACTTAATAAAACAAATAAAAAAGATATTAACCAATAAAAAAATTAAGAACAATCTTAATTTTTTTTAAAAGCTATTACAACTACCAATATTTAAATAAATATACATAAAAATTAAAAACATAATATAGTTTACCAAAACAATACCTAAACATATCCAAAAATCATTATTTTTCTCCCTACTCTTAATAAATAATCTAAGTAACACAAATGTATTAATAAAGAATTGAAAAACAACATATTTGGCTCCACTAATAAAATTAGGAACTATAGTATGCGTAACCGAAAAAAACATCACTTCAATCATTAACGGTATAAAATAAAATATATTAAGCCATATTATGAAATTACATGGATTATCCCTAAAAGCATAACACAAAAGCATAAGCGGAACTAATAATACAAAACTAATGGTAGCTAAAATAAGATCAGTTGTATAATTATTCTTTTTGATAATAGCACCTCCCTCAAGACATTATAATTATCCTAAACTATCTAGTACAACTCCCTGTCGTATTAGAACTAAACCAAGATGAAAATTCATCTAAGTACGCATCAATTCCAACCTGTTCTGCATATTTTTGTTGTCCATCTAAATCATAAGTAAAACCACTAGCTGTATATCCTTTAATCTTTTTGTCATTATACATTATAGTAATATTTCCTTCGTTTGATTTACAAACTAATTTCTTAGAAGTCATAGATACAAAAGCAATTATAATAAACGCTAATAAAACAATACACACACCACCTAATGCAATACCAATTAAAACTTTATTCATAATTCACCTACTATCTAATTATAATTATACATTTATTTAAATGTATGTCAAGTTATAAAAAAAATTTTAAAAAATACTTTACTATACTTATTTATTCAATTCAAAATTCTTCTTTTCCTCTTCAACAGCGCTAATCAATTCTTGTTCTGTTGGCATATGTAATTTATATTCAGATGAAAATATCGTTTTATTATCTTCTGGAAGAGTATATTTTACAACTGTTTCATTTTTATTTGTTGATAATAAAATTCCTACAGTTGAATTTTCATCTTCTTGTTTAATCTCCCTATCATAATAATTTACATACATTTGCATTTGTCCTATATCTTGATGAGTTACTTTTCCTATTTTTAAATCGATTATCACAAAACATCTTAAAAGTCTGTTATAGAAAACTAAATCAGGATAAAAATGATCTTCTTCTAGCGTTAATCGAACTTGATTTCCAACATAACTAAAACCTTTACCCAATTCCAATAAAAACTCTTTTAAATGCTCTATGATATTTTTTTCCAAATCACTTTCTAAATAATTTGTATTTTCTTTTATATCCAAAAATTCCAATACAAATGGATCTTTTACCAAATCTTTACTTGTTCTTAATATTTGTCCTTTTTCTGATAACTCTAATATCTTATCTTTACCAAAAGACAACACTAATCTTTCATATAATAATGCATCTTTTTGTCTTTGAAGTTCACGAACACTGCACTTAGAATTAATTGTTTCCCTCATATAAAAATTCCTTTTTTGTTCTTCATCTATTTTAATTAGTACTAAATAATGAGACCAACTTAATTGCGACGACACTGTTGTCGCAATCGGAAAACAAACATAAAATTTTCTCATTCTTTCTAAATTTCTTTTAGAAAAACCCTTACCAAATTCATTAGTTAATTTTTGAGATAATTTATCAAGTACAGCATCACCATAACTTGCCCTTTCATCACCTTGTTGTATTTCCATAATAATTCTACCTATATTCCAATATAAATTAAGCATTTCCGTATTAACAGTTTGATATACTTTATTTCTACTATTTATAACTAATTCTTTTATATCATCAAAAATATTATTTATTTCATTATCATTACCTAT
>CANRPB010000084.1 GCA_947632415.1 uncultured Bacilli bacterium | reverse complement strand
TTTAATTATATAAATACATATTTTTTTAATCTAAAATAATTTTTAACTTCAGATTCAATTATACAAAGTATTTACAAAAATGTTAAACTTATGTCATTTATCTATAAATGAAATTATCATAAAATATTGATAGGAGGTGTAATTATTAATACGTATCAAAAAGCTTTAGACAAAATTGAACACGATCAAAAATGTAAATTAACATTTTGCTGCATAGGTCCAACTGGACCCACCGGAGCAATAGGCCCAACCGGGCCAATCGGTATCGAAGGACTACCAGGAATACAAAGAGAAATAGGCGCCACAGGACCCATAGGACCCACCGGTCCAGAAGGACCCACTGGTCCTTCATCAGAAATCACCATAGGAGAAGTTGTAACAACAACTTCCGACTCAGATGTATCAATAATCGATACAGGAAGCGGAAATAACCATATCTTAAACTTTGCAATACCACGTGGAATAACAGGACCAGTTGGACCAATGGGTCCTACAGGGCCCGCCGGAACAAGCGTAACTATTCTTGGTTCATACGATAGAGTAGATGAACTACAAACTGCTCATCCCACAGGTTCATCAGGACAAAGCTACCTGGTCGAAGGGGACCTATATGTTTGGTCCGACACAGAAGGCGACTGGATTGATGTCGGTGAAATTCGTGGACCAAAAGGAGAACCAGGCGAAGAAGGCCCCACAGGACCAGCCGGTCCCAAAGGAGATCAAGGCGTTCCAGGAATACAAGGAGAAGAAGGACCAACCGGCCCCGCCGGTCCCATCGGCCCCGCCGGACCACAAGAAATAGGCGCCGTCTATATAGTAGCCTTCAACAACAACGATCCCAATGGCTATACCGTAAATCCAAACCAACGATTGCCACTCCTCAGAAAAGACATCGACAACACAAACATGTGTCAAATAGACCCAAGCCAGTACACCATAAAATTCAATAAACAAGGAGTATATAGAGTTGAATTTATTGTAAACGCCTATATCACCCCAACATCCGTATTCAACAAAAACGACGATATTATAGCCATTGGACTAAAAAAAATAGGAGAACCAATCATCTACGCTGGAGGAAGCGTTTGGTACAATGCCGACCATAATGTTAGAATAACAGGACAAGGAATATTTGTAATAGGAAATACCAACACAGAAATAATTGAACTAGTCAATTTATCCAAACAACCAATCATCTTAAATACGCCACTACTACAAGACACACTATCAGAATCGTACTTCATAAACCCAGTTGTTTCAATGATAATTCAATTTCTTGGATAAATATTGATTTCTAAACGCAGTTTGTGATATACTCGAATAGTAATCACTAATGATTACTATTGAAGGAGGATTTATATGGAACTAAAAGGAACAAAAACAGAAGAAAATTTAATGAAAGCATTTGCAGGAGAAAGTCAAGCAAGAAATAAATACACATACTTTGCATCAAAAGCAAAAAAAGAAGGATACGAACAAATAGCCTCAATCTTTGAAGAAACTGCAAACAACGAAAAGGAACACGCAAAAATATGGTTTAAATTATTAAATGGTGGAGAAGTTCCTTCTACAATAGAAAATCTATTAAAAGCAGCAGAAGGCGAGAACGACGAATGGACATCCATGTATAGTGAATTTGCCCAAACTGCCAAAGAAGAAGGCTTTGATCATATTGCCTACCTATTTGAAGGAGTAGCCAAAATTGAAAAAGAACACGAAGAAAGATACAGACAATTACTAGAAAACATTAAATCAGAAACAGTATTCAAAAAAGAAAAAGAAACAATGTGGATTTGCAGAAACTGTGGTCATGTACACTATGGAAAAACAGCTCCAGAAATATGCCCAATATGTTCTCATCCAAAAAGTTACTTCCAAGTAAAAAACGAAAACTACTAAAAAAATCGATTATATCGATTTTTTTATTTCCACTCCCAATTTCTAATTTCTTCCATATCTATTCCATATTCTCTAATATACTCTTTATGCTCTAATAACTTATTATTCATCTGCTGAATAATATAAGCACCCCTATTACCTATATTAGGTAATTTTTTTACAATTTCCTTAGTAATATTAAATCTATCAATTTTATTTTGAACACGCATATCAAACGGTGTAGTAATACTACCTTCCTCTTGATAACCCAATACTTTAATATTTTTATTATTTCGTTCAAACAACAATTGTTTAACCAAAGACACATAACCATGATTAACAAAAACAACAGGCACATCCCTCGTAAATAAACAATCAAACTCCTCATCACTTAAACCATTTTTATTAATTTCATTACTTTGTAATTTCATCAAACTAATAACATTGATAAACCTTATTTTCAAATCAGGCAAATATTTACGAATTACAGTTATAGCAGCAAGTCCTTCCAAAGTAGGAGTATCACCACAAGTAGCAAGCACAATATCAGGTTCACATAACTTATCATTACTAGCAAAATCCCAAATACTAACTCCCTGCTCAAAATGCTTTTTAGCCTCCTTCATTGTAAGCCACTGTTCACGAGGATGCTTAGAAGAAACAATAACATTTATTTTATGCTTCGTCCTCATACAATAATCAAACGTTACCAACAAAGAATTAGCATCAGGCGGTAAAAACAAATTAACAATATCAGCCTTTTTATTCGCAACATGATCCAAGAAACCAGGCTCTTGATGCGTATATCCATTATGATCCTGTTGCCATACATTCGAAGACAAAATATAATTCAAAGACGCTATATCCTTTCTCCATGGAATTTGACTGGTAACCTTAAGCCACTTAGCATGTTGACTCATCATCGAATCAACAATTCTAATAAAAGCCTCATAACTAGCAAACACACCATGTCTTCCTGTTAACAAATAACCCTCAAGCCATCCCTCACACAAATTCTCATTAAGCATCGAATCCATCACACGACCATCATTCGCTAAAAACTCATCATCATCATACTTCTTTATATTCCAACATCTATTAGTTTGCTCAAAAACACTATTCAAACGATTAGACATCGTCTCATCAGGACCAAATATTCTAAAATTATTCACATTAAGCTTAAATACATCTCTAATATACTTTCCAAGCTCAATCATATCCTGAGCCTTAACCTCACCAGGTTTTCGCACATTAACCTCATAATTTTTCAAATCAGGCAACCTTAATTCCTTCAACAACAAGCCACCATTAGCATTTACATTAGCGCTCATTCGCATATTTCCCTTAGGCGCTAAATCCTTAAGAACAGTATGAAGCCTTCCATATTTATCAAATAACTCCTCAGGCCTATAACTCTTCAACCAATTATATAAAATATCCAAGTGTTCATCCTTAGTCATAGGAATAGGAACCTGATGCGCCCTAAAAGTCCCCTCAATCTGTTTATCATCAACCACCTTTGGACCAGTCCAACCCTTAGGAGTTCTAAGCACAATCATCGGCCAATAAAACTTCTCATTTGAATTATTATTTCTTATTTTATATTGAATCTCTTTTATTTCATATATTACCTTATCCAACGTTTTAGCCATATTAGCATGCATAAGCATCGCCTCATCACCCTCAACAAAATATGGCTTCCAACCATGTCCATAAAAGAAATCTTCCAACTCTTCATTAGAAATCCTTGAAAAAATAGTTGGATTACTTATCTTATAACCATTCAAATGCAAAATTGGCAAAACCGCTCCATCAGTTTTAGGATTCAAAAACTTCAAACTATGCCATGAAGCAGCAAGAGTAGAAGTTTCAGCCTCCCCATCACCAACAACACAAGCAGCAATCAAATCCTTATTATCAAAAACACTACCAAAAGCATGAGCAAGAGAATAGCCAAGTTCACCACCCTCATGAATCGATCCAGGAGTCTCAGGTGCTACATGCGACGATATTCCACCAGGAAAAGAAAACTGCTTAAACAACTTCTTCATACCTTCCTTATCTTCACTTATATTAGGATATAACTCACTATAAGTTCCCTCCAAATACGTATTAGCAACAATAGCATTACCACCATGACCAGGACCCGATATATAAATCATATTCAAATCATACTTCTTAATCACACGATTCAAATGAACATATATAAAATTTTGACCCGGAATAGTACCCCAATGTCCAACAATCTTTTTCTTGATATGTTCCTTTTTTAACGGCTCCTCCAAAAGAGGATTATCCAACAAATATAATTGACCAGCAGAAAGATAATTACAAGCCCTCCAATAAGCATCCATTTTTTTTAAATAATTTATAGTTAACGGTTGTTTTTCTTCAATATCCATGTTTCCTCCTATTATTCTTTTATAACATCATTGTATATTATTTTACCTTCAAAATCAATAATTATATAAATTTTAAAAAAAATTAATTTTTTTGTTGTAGTTTAAACAAATTTATGATATATTATATTTGCACCTTTTTTCTATGGACTGTTAGCTCAGTTGGTAGAGCAACTGACTCTTAATCAGTGGGTCTAGGGTTCGAGTCCCTAACAGTCCACCATTTATTTTTTTAAAATTACAAAAAAGTGTTGCATTTACATTAAAAATAATGTATACTTTGTAAGTAATGTTTTATGGGCTTGTAGCTCAGTTGGTTAGAGCACACGCTTGATAAGCGTGGGGTCGCAGGTTCAAGTCCTGCCAGGCCCACCATTATGTTGTACCGTTCGGTTTATCGAACTTAAATTATTAAATGCTGGTCGTTGTGATTGGTATTTTTTTTGACAAATTAAATCATATAATATATAATACACATCACAAAAGTTTTATTATGTCAAAAAAACTTAATCATTATCAGCAAATAAAAAATGTAATAGCATAAAGTTTAAGTGTGACATCTTATTTTATAAAATAATATCTAAGAAAAAACTTAAATTAGATCATTATCTTATATTAATACAAAAAAAGATATTGATTCAATCTGTAATTATGACTAAAAAGAGAAGGAATAGGTGAAAAAAATGTCAACAGTAGAATGGAATATTAAAAAACCAATCAAAAAAAATGTAAATGAAAATATTTACCCAAGAGGAGTAATAATAAATAACTTAAAACTAAAAAAACTAGAAAAATATAAAGAAAAAACAAGAATTTATGGAATCGATCCAGGTTGTATCGAAAATATCGAAGAAATAAACAACCTAAGTGAAATAGAACTATACTTTAAAATCGATGCAATGATATCATACATCACAAGATGTCGCAATGAAATGGCATACGGAAGAGCATATAAAATAGACACAACCGAAGAAGAATATGCCCTAGAATATATGATATACATGACCACCAAATTTGGCGTAACCATACCAGAACCACAATATGGTTGTCACATTCAAAAAACAAAATCATTTGATGCCTGGTTTGAATTCTACGCCAATCACTTTAAAAACATCCTATCAAATGAAGAACATAACAAATTAAAAATTTATCAAATGAAAAATCAAGATATAGCAACACTTCTGCCAACAGAAAATTGGCAAGAATCAAACGAAAAAACACTAAAAAAAAGTAAAAACTAGTATTAACCATATACTAATTTTTTTATATTTATGTTAAGCTTAACATAATTGTATATTAGAAATTTCCTTTCAAAAAAAATTATTTGTTTTTGATAACTAATAATTAACAAACAAAAATTCACAATAAAAATTCGGCAATTAAATTCATTTTTAAAATACTAGAAATCAGTTTCAATAGTTTTTAGTATCATCTAATATTACAATTATCACATATAAATAATTTA
>CANRPB010000083.1 GCA_947632415.1 uncultured Bacilli bacterium | reverse complement strand
GATGAAAAAAATTAATTTTCACCATTATTTTGTCGTAAATTAAAATTTATATCATAATTGGCTGTGAATAGTAACTAAATTTTTAAAATGTATAGTTGATTTTATAAAAAAAAATCTGTATAATTAATTTGCTTGGTGGTGAAATATGAAAATAGATTTAATTAAACTAAAAAACAACATTGATAAAAACATTATAATAGACGAACAAATCAACTTCGAAAAAAAACTTCTAGAAAATACTGACTTAATAGACATAAAAAACGTACATGTAACTGGTGAACTAACAAAAGATAGTATGAACGACATAATAATATACCTAAAAATAACAGGAACCTTTATTCTACCATGTGCAATAACATTAGAACCAGTCGACTACAAATTCGAAACAGAAATAGACGACAAACTAGAAAACATCCTAGAAGAAACAAAAAATAACAAAAAAATAGAAAATACTATTGATATTTTACCAATAATATGGGAAAATATATTAATGGAAATTCCCATGAAAGTCGTTAGTCCCAATGCCAAACCAGAAAAACTAAAAGGAGAAGGTTGGCAATTTGTGACTGAAAAAGAAATCAACAATGTAAATCCTGAATTAGAAAAACTAAAAGACTTATTATAAGAAAGAGGTGTTAACATGGCTGTACCATTTAGAAGAGTAAGTAAAACTAGAGGTAGAAAAAGAAGAACTCACTACAAAATAAGTGAAAATGCTACCGTAAAATGTCCAAAATGTGGAGCAGAAATAAGACCACACAGAGTATGTACTGAATGTGGAACATACAAAGGTAAAGAAGTAATTAAAAGTACAGAAGAAGCAACTGAATAGTTGTTTTTTTAAGCAAAAACAAAATAAAACTTTCTATTTTAAAATATACATGCTATACTAATAACAACAAAACAATCATAATAAGAAAAAAACAAAGTATAATAGTAACAGGTGATAATATGAATAAAAAAACAATAATAGGAAGTATATTAATAATCATATCAATAATTACATGCATAACCGTAAAAACATTAAAAAAAGAAACAAAAATAGAAACCAATAAAATAGAAGCCACCATACTAACAATAACCGAAAACAGCATAACCGTAGAAGACGAAAACAATATTATATACACATTCCAAGGGAAAAACATCGAAGAACCAATCGGAACAAACATCATAATAGAATATACAGGACTAACAAAAGAAGACAATAAACAAATAGGAACAATCATAAACTATGAAAAAGCACCAGTATCAACAACCAAAGACGGAGTAAACAACACATGGCTCGACAAAGGAATTTTCAGTGACTACTACATAATGGCCAACAACAAACTAAAAGAATTATCACTAGACGAAAAAATAGGACAAATATTTTTAGTAAGATATCCAGAAACCAACCAAAAAGAAGAACTAAACAAATACCAATTTGGAGGCTACATCTTCTTCGAAAAAGACTTTAAAAACAAAACAAGTGAAGAAGTAAAAACCATGATTAGCGAATTACAAAAAACCTCAAAAATTCCCATATTAACAGCCGTAGACGAAGAAGGAGGAAAAGTAGTAAGAATTAGTTCCAATCCCAAATTAGTAACCGAAAAATTCAAGTCACCAAAAGAACTATACGAACAAGGAGGACTAGAATTAATAAAACAAGACACAATAAGAAAAAGCAAAATTTTAAAAGAACTAGGAATAAACCTTAATTTAGCACCTGTAGTAGACGTATCAACCAATCCAAGCGACTATATGTACGAACGAACCATCGGTCAAAACGCCGACATAACAGCAGACTACGCCAAAACAGTAATAACAGCAAGCAAAAATACAGGCGTATCATATGCACTCAAACACTTCCCAGGCTACGGAAACAACAAAGATACCCATACAGGAAGCTCTATCGATGAAAGAAAATACGAAGAAATAGTAAACAACGACCTAAAACCATTTAAAGAAGGAATCCAACAACAAGCCGAAGCCATTCTAATAAGTCACAACATCGTAAACAGTATAGACCCAGAAAACCCAGCATCACTATCAACCAACATCCACAACCTACTCAGAAAAGACCTAAACTTTACAGGAATCATCATAACCGATGACCTAGTCATGGCATCAGTATCCAACATAGAAGACGTAACCGTAAAAGCAATATTAGCAGGAAACGATTTAATAATAACAACAGACTACAAGACAAGTATCGAAACCGTTAAAAAAGCCCTACAAAATCAAACAATTAGCGAAGACCAAATAAACAAACTAGCCTTCCGTGTCTTAGCATGGAAATACTACAAAGGATTAATGATTGAAAACGAAAAATAAAACAAAAACTTGTTTTATTTCTTTTTTTCCAATAAAATCGTTTCATGAGAAATATTAAAAATGAAACCCAACATCAACATATAACTAAGCAAACTAGAACCACCATAAGAAATAAACGGTAAAGTAATACCCGTAATAGGCAACAAACCAATCGTCATACCAATATTCTGAACCTGCTGATAAATAAGCATTCCAATAATACCAGCAATAATATACTTATTAATACTATTATCATTACGAACAGCAAGCCTAACCAACTTAACATCAAAAAAAGCAATTAAACCAATTAAAACAATAGAACCAATAAAACCAAAATTAGAAGCATATACAGCAAAAATAAAATCCGTTTGAGGCTCAGGAAAATAAATAGGCGTATTATTAAGCCCATAACCCAACACCCCACCAGCACCAATCGCCGATAAACCATTCTCAAGCTGATAACCACTACTATTAGACCAATCCAACAAACGATCAACACGTAAAAAGAAAGAAGTACCAAAAATATCAATAAACAAATCTTGACTATAAAAATAAACAAAAACCACACTACCAACCAAAAGCCCACCTAAAACAATCGCCAAAACAAACCAACGCAATCTAATACCAGATATAAACAACATAATAAAAGTAATCAATAAATATATAAGAACAACCCCAGTATCAGGCTGCAAAAAAGTCAAAACACTAGGAACCATAACCACAATTAAAACCCTCAAAATAAACAAAAACTCATCAAAACAACTAGGATTAGGACAACTCTTATTAAACTTATCAATCATAGAAGCCAACATGATAATCAATATTACCTTCACAAATTCACTAGGCTGAAACGTACCAATATGAGGAATAGTAAACCAGCACTTAGCATTATTAACAGGAGTACCAAACACCAAAAGTAAACCCAAAAGAACAATACCAAAAATATAAAAACACCAACTATACTTAATAAAAAAATCATTCTTAAAACGCATCATAAAGAAAATAAGCACAAAACCAATTACATACCAAACAAATTGACGCCACATTAAATCATCAGAATTTATAAGCCTAGAAGCACTACCAATAGTCATAATACTTATAAAAGCAAACAAAAGAATAACGACAACAAGCCACTTATCAACCTTATATTTTCCAAGCTTCATCATATCACCCCTACTAATTATAATCGACTAACAATATTATTATACAATTAAACATTGATAAAAATAAATATATTTAGTATAATATTGATGGTGATTATATGGAATATTTAGAATATTTAATAATAATAGTTGTTTTAGCAATCATAGGTATCGCTATAATCAAATCAAAAAGCAAAAACTTCAAGATTGAAGCAAACAAATTAATAGAATACTTAGGAGGTAAAGAAAACATCATTGAATACAACTTCAACAAATCACGACTAACCGTAAAATTAAAAAACATTGAAATAGTAAACAAAAATATGATTCAAAAACTAGGAGCCCAAGGAATAGTCGAAGTAGAAAATCAATTAAAAATAATACTAGGAGACGATGCAAAACAACTACAAAAATACATCGATGAACTAAAATGAAACATAAAAGTGATAAAATACATCACTTTTTTTCTTTTTTCGACAAAAAGTGATAATACAATATTATAAAATAATCGCGAAAGGTGATTTTATGAATATTTTTTCAATATTTTTTATGAATTTAACATGGGTATTACTCCCACTAATGATATTTTTAATATATGAAGCCTATAGCGAAAATATCAACAACCAAAAAAACAATATAATCCTAGACTTTTCATTAATAACATCCCTCTACTTGATAATGCGATTCGGAAGCTCAGCCAATAGAAACATACTACAAATAACATTTGACGGAATTATAGCCCTAATGTATATCAAAAAACGAAATAAAGGAGCACTTCTCACATCACTAATTGGCATCATATACTTCAAAAATGAATTCACAAGCGAACTAATGATATTAATAAAATACATAATATTCTTCATATTTTCAAAAAAATATGAAAACAACAATAAGTATTACCAAATATCAACATTCTCAACCAGTATAATCTATCTATTTACACTGATACTACTAAACAAAATAAATGTAAACGAAATAATTGATTATCTAATGTGCTACACAATTGCCTTTTCAATCAATATTCTATTTACAAAAGCCGAATCCATAATTCGAATAAATATATGCTACAAAGAACTAATGAAAGAACAACAATTAAGAAATTCACTATTCAAAATAAGCCATGAAATAAAAAATCCCATTGCCGTATGTAAAGGATACCTTGATATGTTTAACACTAATAATATTGACCATTTTAAAAAATATATACCAATAATAAAATCAGAAATAAATAGAACACTAGATCTACTACAAGATTTTTCAGCATGCAACAAAATAAACATTGAAAGAGATATTGTAGACATTGGACTAATACTAGATGAAATAAGCAAGAAATTTAACCTCATGTTTGACAATAAAAACATTGACTTTCAAATTGAAAAAATAGAAGATGAAATATTTATAAATGGCGACTACAATAGACTAAATCAAGTCCTAGTTAACATGATAAAAAACAGCATAGAAGCCATAGACAAAAATAAAAAAAGCTATATAAAAATATACTCCGAACAAAAAGAAAAAGAAATAAAGATAATAATAGAAGACAACGGAATAGGAATAAGCAAAGAAAACATGGATAAAATAAGTGAACCATTCTTCACAACAAAACAAAATGGTACAGGACTAGGAGTTTTACTATCAAAAGAAATTATATCAGCACATGACGGAACAATTGAATACGAATCAGAAGAAAATATAGGAACCAAAGTAATTATCTCACTTCCAACATACGAATATTAATTTTTTTACGATTTTATCAATTTTAATAATTGGTAAATTTTTTTTTACCGATTTTTAAAATTTGCTAGACAGATTTTTAATTTTCTGTATATTTTTTTTATCAAATTATGAAAATTACGCATTTGCGCAACATTTTATTACATGTTATTCTTTATTTGTTGACAAAAAATTTACTCAATAGGAAGGAAGATATTATGTCAAAAGAATTTATTGCGATGGGTTATGACCCATTATTTAAAAAAATGTATGGTGATGCGGATGATTCAAGAAAAGCTGCTTTTATCGTTAGTGAGTTTCTAGATATTCCATACGAAGATATTAAAGATAATATTTTTATCAAAGGCAATGATATTAATAACCGTAATAAAAATGATAAGAAAAGAGCTGTTGATGTTCTTATTCATATTGTTTTATCTACAGGAGGTGAATACATTAATTTAGAAGCCAATTTATTTAATTATTCGCAAAGGTTAATTGATAGAAATGTTGGTTATTTAACTCATGTATTTTCGAATCAATTAAATAAGGCAGATGACTATGATCTATTAGAACCTGTAATACAAATTAA
>CANRPB010000082.1 GCA_947632415.1 uncultured Bacilli bacterium | reverse complement strand
TATGGCTATAGAGATGCCGTAAACCAATACTATATATCAGAACTAACAAAAATAGGAGAGAAAGATCTAGATGGATTCTTTAATCTAAATAGTAATGGCGAATTACTAAATGGATCAAACAAAACTCCAACAACCATTCCATTTACAGGGAAAGCCCCAGAAGGAGGAAGTGTAGTTCTAGATGAAGGCTCAGTAGAGGCAGCATGTCTAACCATAGGCGACTATAAAGTAACAATGATAGGAGGAGAAGTATACTCCACGGAAAAAGGAAAATGTAATGGAATAGAAGTATACTTGAATCCAACTGCAACCGATGGACAAAACACAAGTTGCACAAAGGAAGATTATAGTAGTAATCCAAACACAGATAAAAAGTCTGGCTGTATGAAATGGTATGTATATGATGTATCGGACAATGGATATACAATGATACTAGATCACAGTACAACTGAAACAGGTGTACAATGGGCATCATCGGGAGATTATACTGGAGAGAATATTGCACAAAATGAGGGAATAACATATTTTGGGACACAACCAAGTGGCGAATACACATTAAATACTGACGGTAATGGTGGAAATAATAACAAAGGTCCATTGACAGTATTGAAACAGTTAAAAGAAGATACAAAAAGTTGGAATGCAATACCAAATAGAACAGATACATACACAGCAGAAACAAGTACAGGTAATGGATATACAATAGATTATAAAAATTACAAAGCAAAATTAATAAGTGCCGAAGAAGTGGCAGCCATAGTAAGGAAGTCCGATTGGACAACCTCAGGGAATTGGTTTTACCTAGACGGAGCCTATGGATCAGCTACTAATTGGCAAACACAAGTGGCTGATGCAACCACTCTAAGTAATTATGCCTGGTTGTTTGATAATTTTAGAGAATGCAAAAACTATGGATGTAATTTATTACTCACAACTGGTAATGCATATGGATATTGGACAAGTACGGCCCGCATCGGTGGTAGTTCGTCCTATGTGTGGTTTGTGGACCACATTGGCAACTTTAGCTATAATTATGTGAATGTCACCAACCGTGGTATCCGTCCAGTAATAACCGTCTCAAAATCTCAAATTTTTCCTTAATAATGAAACTAATAAATAAAAAAATCTGATAAAAATCATTTATTAGATTTTTTTATATTGAGAAGAATTCTTAAAATAAAAATTTTATTATAAATGATGTTTAATAATAAAGATATGTTTATTCAGTTTTCCAACAACTACTAACTTTAATTGAAACTTTAATTGAAACTTTGTAAAAAACAAGAAAGTATGATATCATAAATACGTAAAGAAGGGATAAAATGCAAACAGTATTAATAACAGGATCATCCCGTGGATTAGGGAGATCCATCGCAATAAAATACGCACAAAACAACTACAACATAATAATAAACTATAACAAAAGTAAAAAAGAAGCCGAAGAACTAAAAGAAGAACTAAAAAAATACAACATTGAAACAATCCTCATCAAAGCAGACATAACCAAAGAAGAAGAAATAAAACAAATGATAAAAAAAGCAATCCAAAAATTTCAAAAAATCGACGTCTTAATAAACAACGCCGCCATAGCAATCGATACAATCTTTGAAGAAAAAAACAAAAAAAACTTTCAAAAAATCATCGACACCAACCTAATAGGGCCATTCCTAATAAGCAAATATGTAGCCCAACATATGCTTGAACAAAAACAAGGAAACATCATTAACATAACATCAACAAACGGAATTGATACCTATTATCCTGAAAGTCTCGACTATGACGCCTCCAAAGCCGGGTTAATATCCCTAACCCACAACCTTGCCGTAAACTACGCACCATTCATCAATGTAAACGCCATAGCCGCAGGCTGGATCAACACCGACATGAATAAAAACATGGACGAAAAATTTAAACACCAAGAAGAAAATAAAATCCTACTAAAAAGATTTGCCCAACCAGAAGAAATAGCCGACGTCGTATATTTCCTATCAACCAAAGAAGCAAAATACATAAATAACGAAATAATAAGAGTAGATGGAGGAACATACCATGCATGATCTAGACATAGAAATAAAAAAACTAATCAAAAAATCAGAAAAAGAAATACAAGAACAAATAAAAAAAATCGACGCAATTTGCGAATACAATAGCGCCAAAGTACTAAAAGCCTTTCAAAAAAACAAACTATCAGAAACACACTTCAATACAACAACAGGCTACGGCTACAATGATATCGGAAGAGAAACAATCGAAAAAATATACAAAGATATTTTCAAAACCGAAGATGCCCTAGTAAGAAGTCAATTTATATCAGGAAGTCATGCCCTAACAGTTGCCCTATTCGCAATGCTAAGGCCAAACGACACCCTCCTAAGCATTACCGGCAAACCATACGACACCTTAGACGAAGTAATAGGCCTTGTTGAAAACGAAAGCTCACTAAAATCATACAAAATCAAATACCAACAAATTGACCTAAAAAACGATGACTTTGACTACGAAAAAATAAAAGAAACCATCACCAAAGAAAAAATCAAACTAATTGAAATTCAAAGATCAAAAGGATATTCAACTAGAAAAAGTATCAGCCTAAACAAAGTTGAAAAAGTAATACAATTCATAAAAAAAATAGATAAAAATATAATAATCATGATCGATAACTGTTACTGTGAATTCGTTACAACCAAAGAACCAACCGAAGTAGGAGCAGACATAGTAATAGGATCCTTAATCAAAAACCTAGGTGGCGGAATTGCCCCCAATGGAGCCTATATTGTTGGTAAAAAAAATCTAATTAAACTATGCGCTGAAAGACTAACACTACCAGGCGAAGGAAAAGAAGTAGGACCAACCCTAGGCATCAATAAATCATTATTACAAGGACTATATCTAGCACCAAGCGTAGTTGCAAACGCCCTAAAAACAGCAATACTAACAAGCAAAACATTAGAAAATCTAGGATACAAAGTCGAACCAAAATACGATGAAGAAAGAGTAGACATCGTTCAAAATATTATCTTTGAAGACCAAGAAAAACTAATAAAATACTGTCAAGGAATTCAAATGGGCTCAGCCATAGACTCATACGTATTACCAACACCATGGGAAATGCCAGGATACCAAGACCCTGTAATAATGGCCGCAGGGACATTTACACAAGGTTCATCAATCGAACTATCATGCGATGGACCAATACGACCACCATATATAGCCTACCAACAAGGAAGCCTCACCTACGAATACGGCAAACTTGGACTATATAAGGCCATAAATAATCTAATAAAGGAAGATGAAAATGATAAAGACAAATAAACAAAATGATATTGATACCCTAATAGAAAATTTAGGAATTGAACTTAATATTGACAACAAAACCCTAAAGCCAAGAACCAACGGACTACTACTATCAGACGAACAAATAGAAATACTAAAACACCACAACATAAATTATCAAACACATTCAAATCTAAACAGTTTAATATTTGCAATCGAAGAGTATATTAATGAAGTAGGCAATTACATGGACGTAACAGACATTGAAGAACTATCAGAACAACTATCAGAACAAAACTATTACAACAATACTAATAAATAGGTGATAACATGAAAAATGCCCTAAAATTAGCAAGTACCCTAAACATAGCCTTAGCACTCATAGCCTACACATTATCAAACGCTATTGTCTACCCCATAATATTAGTCATACTATCAATAATATACTTAATACTAAGTGAAAAAACCAACGCATACCTATACAATAAAAAAACAACAATAATATTATTATCACTAACAAATCTAATTCTAAATCCTATATCAGGCATAACACTACTAATAGGTCAAGACAAAATAACACCAGAAATAGAGCAAGAAAAACCAAAAGAAAAAAAATCACTACTAAACCTAGGAGTAGGGTTAATAGGAATATCAGGAATAATACTTGCCACGACCAATTGGTATCACATCTCGAGCACTACCAAAATGATTATTTTAACCCTCACAGCAATAATATTTATAACCCTATCAGTCATAATTGAAAAAAAACTAGCCCTAAAAAAACTAGCCAAAAACTATTGGCTACTAGGAATGTTATTCATAATGCTAGCTATCATAACAACAGGATTCCATAATATAATATCAGACTGGTTTTCATACAAAGGCGAAGGCCAATATCTCTACCTATCATTAACCACCATCTCATTAGCGCTCTTATCACTGATAACAAACAAAAAATACCCACATCACATCTACAACACCATCTGCTATATAAGTATAACATCATCAATAATTTTCATACTACTACAACTAAAACTAGCCATAGAAATAATACTACTAAGTCTAAATATACTACTATTAATAATAAACATAATAAAACCAATCAAAATAAAAGAAATATCAAAATACACAACATATGCCCTATCCCTATTAACCATACCCATATTAATAACTAAAGAACCAACAATCTCGGCCCAACTATTAAGCCTAACCACAATAATAAATACACTTTTAATAACAATAAAAGGAACATCAAGTGAAGGAATAGTTGGAACACTAATAATCCATGCCTTAACAATTCAAACAATTGCCAATATAAATATCAATGATAACTTTATAGTAAACATTATATCAATAATTATATACTCACTATACTATCTTCTTAACTTAACAAAAATAGAAAACAAAACATTCAAAATATTTATGAACATCCTAACTAATTTCATAATGTTTATTATACTAATATCAAGCAATAAAACAGAAACAGTAATACTAGCAACAATCATATTAATAACAAGTATTATTAACTATTACAAAAAAACAATCAATTCAGAAAAAATACTCCTACCAATCAAAATCATAATATTAACAATAAGTTTAATAAGACTAGTTCAAGAAATATTTATACTTAACACCTCATATATATTAATAATACTATATATAATTGCTTTCACAATATACAAAATAATAAAAAACAAAAATATTAAATCAATCAGTTTAATAACCTACTATATAATATATGCCTTAGCGCTATTAAACGAAAACAAAGAAATAATACCAAGTATAATCAACCTAGTAACATCCATAACTACACTATATATAATTACCAAAGAACAAAATAACACCAAAATTAAAATTGCTCACATAACCATGTTATTAACAATTCTTTTAACATTTACATACACAAATATACTAGAAACAAACATTATAAATAATAGCCTAATAGTATTATTACTTTACATATTAATATTTATCTTTACACATAAAAATCAAACAATAAACAAAATTAATTTATTAGCGATAATGTTACCTCTAATAACCATAAACTTTGATATAACAACACCATATGAAATACAAAAAATAATCGAAAGCACAATCTCCATCTATATAGTAATACTAATATCAAAATTCTTATTAAAAAAAGATCAAGACAAAAATATTTTACTAACAATTATGACAAGCGCAATAATATTAAGAATAATATTTATTCAATCATGGATAATAGGACTTTACATAGGAATAATAGCCCTAACACTAATAATAATAGGATTCATCAAAAAAGAATATAAAACACTTTATATAGAAGGAATAATAATAACAATCATAAACCTAATATATCAAATAAAATTTATACTAAATAAATTACCACTATGGCTATACATATTCTTGTCAGGTCTAATTATAATTGGTCTCGTAACATATAAAGAAATAAAAAACACCAAAAAAGGTACTTGATTAAAAGTACTTTTTTTGATATATTATTAATGTAGAATTATAGCAAGGATAAAATCACTGCAAGCGCTATAGTTCTATAAGGGAAAAGTAAAAAGGAGGATGTTTATGAAAAACAAGAAAATAAAGTTAACAAATAGTAACCTAGGGGGGGGGG
>CANRPB010000081.1 GCA_947632415.1 uncultured Bacilli bacterium | reverse complement strand
TATCTTTAGCATCTATAATATAGCATATTTTTAAAAATATTGGAATACCCTTATCCCTCACAATCTAATACAGAGCGTATTTTTATTTAAACTATGTCAATATTTGATACAACTAAAATTCTAGCATACACAATATTTAATCTTGAAAAATAGTAATGATAATAGTATAATTATTATGGTGAGATTATGCATTATCCAGCAGGCATTAATAAAGCTCAGAAAAAAGACATTAATTATGGTAACAGAGGGATGACTTTAGAAAATGATTTGAATGAAACTAATAATTATTATCTTATTCATGATATAGCAGTCATTTACAAAAAACCTACCCCTATTACAATTAATAAAGTTGACTATAAAAGTAGAAATGATGCAGTTATTAGAGAGGCTCGATTCAAAATACCATCCACTACAGATTATAACGGAATATATAAAGGAAGATATGTTGATTTTGAAGCTAAGGAAACTCGCTCTAAGACTAGTTTTCCTCTTTCTAATATTCATGAACATCAGATTACACATTTGAAAAAAGTTTTTCTTCATGGTGGAATTGCATTTATTATAGTTAGATTCATATGCTTTAATGAGACTTATTATTTGAATGTTACTGATTTACTTTTTTTTCTTGATAATAATAGTCGGAAGTCCATTCCTTATAGTTTTTTTAAGGAAAAGGGACATTTAATTTTAGATAAGTATAATCCAAGAGTCGATTACATTGCTGTTATTGATAAGTTATTTTTTTAGGAGGTTGTTATGAAAGATAGTAAAAAGAAAAATACTAGTAACGGAAAAAAAAGTTCTAATGTAAAAAAAATTGATAGTAATAAAAAGAACAACAATGTTGAAAATAAAAAAACTATTAATTCAAGTGAAAAAAAAGGTGCTAAAAGAAAAAAATCAAAAAAATTACTAATCGTAAAAATTATTCTTATTACAGTCCTAGTTTTTATAATTCTTGTTGGAGTAGTAGTTGGACTTTTCTTCTCATTGATTGTAAGTGAGGCACCTGAGTTTGATCCACAAAACTTATTTACACAAGAATCTTCGATTGTTTATAGTGGTAGTGGTAAAGAAATTGCCAAAATAGGTACAGAAAAAAGAGAAAAAGTTACTTATGACGATTTACCACAGGTTTTAATTGATGCGATTGTAGCAACTGAAGATTCAGCCTTCTTTCAGCACAATGGATTTAACGCTGCCAGATTTTTAAAGGCTTCATTGTCACAAGTATTTGGAGGTGGCGGAGGAGGAGCCTCTACTATTACTATGCAAGTTTCAAAAAATGCTTATACTTCTGATGTATCAAGTGGCTTTGAAGGAATTAAAAGAAAGTTTACTGATATCTATCTATCTATTTTTAAGATTGAAAAGACATATACAAAAAAACAAATTCTAGAATTTTATGTAAATTCTTATTACATGGGTGGGGGAGCCTATGGTGTTGAACAAGCATGTCAAAATTATTTTGGCAAATCTGTTAGTGACATTAACTTAGCAGAAGCAGCTATGATTGCTGGTATTTTCCAAGCCCCTGGTTCTTATGATCCAACTGTTAATCCTGAAAATACAGAGGAACGTAGACAAACAGTTTTGAATTTAATGGTTAGACACGGATATATCTCTGAAGAAGAAAGGGACATAGCATCACAACTAACAGTGTCAAAATTACTTAACAAGAATACTGCTTCAAATAATGGTGATGAATTTGATTCCCGTTATATGGACTTTATCAATACTGTTATCTTAGATGTTAGAGAAAAAACAGGACTAGATCCTTATTCTACATCTATGCTTATTTATACAACGATGGACGATGACAAACAAGAGTATGTTACCAATTTAATGAATGGTACTAACTTTAAATGGGAAAATGATGTTGTTCAAGCAGGTATTGCTGTTATTGACAATAATAATGGTGCGGTTGTAGCCGTTGGTGCCGGTCGTAATCGTGAAGGTCAACTTCCATATAATTATGCAACAATGATTAAAAAACATATTGGATCTACAGCTAAACCTTTATACGACTATGGACCTTTAATTGAGTATAATGATGCATCTACATATCATTTATACTATGATGAACCATATTCATATTCCAATGGTGGTACTATTAACAACTGGGATAACGGTTATAAAGGATTAATTACAATGCGAGAAGCCTTAAGAATCTCTAGAAATATTCCAGCACTAAAAGCCTTTCAAGAAAATAATAACGCTAATATAATTGATTTTGTTACAAAGTTAGGTCTTAGTCCAGAAAATGATGGTGGATTTATCCATGAAGCCCATGCTATTGGCGCATATACTGGTGAATCTCCACTAACTGTTGCAGCAGCTTATTCAGCCTTTGCTAATGGAGGCTATTATACTAAACCTTATACCTTTACTAAAATTGTTTATAGAAACACTGATGAAGTTTATGAGTATAAACCAGTAACTACCAAAGTAATGAGTGATGCAACTGCATATATGGTTGCTGATATGTTAGTTACTACTTCAGGATGGGCAACTAATGCCTCTAGTGTTAATGGTATAACTTATGGTAGTAAAACTGGTACTTCCAATTATTCAACAGAAACAATGCAGAAATATCATTTACCTAGCAATGCCGTTAATGATTTGTGGGTAGCAGGTATATGTAGAGATTATGCAACAGCCGTTTGGTATGGTTACGACGACTTAGAGAAGAGTCTTAGTAGCGGTTATTACAACCATGGTAGTGGTAATACTGCCTTATATAAACAACTTATTAAAGGTGTATTTACTGGTACAAAAACATTTACTAGACCTAGTAGTGTTGTAAGTGTTACAGTTGAAAAAGATTCACCTGGTAATGGATTACTACCTAGTGCTTATACCCCTGACAGCATGAAAGTTACAGAACTATTTAAGGCTGGAACTGAACCTACCGCTGTTTCTTCAAGATTTTCTCCTTTAAGTAATGTTTCTAATTTAACAGCAAATGTAGATAATAAAAAGATTACTTTACAATGGGATGGAGTAGCTGCTAACTCATTGAGTATTGAACATCTTAACTCTTTATATGCTTCAACTTGTCGTAATGTTAGTGCTTGTACTAATAGTATCTTAGGTACTAATCAAAGTATTTTAGGCAATTTAGTTTATCAAGTTTATTTGAAAAATAGCGATGGTAGTTTTTCATTATTACACACAACAGAAAATACCAATATAAATGTGGAAATACCAAAGAATGTTGGTAATACAGCAACTTATTTAGTAAAAGCAAGCTATTCTAGTTATGGCGCCCTAGCCAGTGAAGGAGTTGAAGTAAAAGTAGATATTAGTAATGTTGTTAAAGACGACATAACTGCTTCCTTAAATGGTAAAGCATCAGTTGAGGCATCTAGCTATACTGATGAAGGAGTTAAAGTTTTAGAAGGAACTACTGATGTTACTAATAAAGCCACTATAAAAAAAACAATCACTAAAGATAGTTTAATTGTTACAGAAATAAAAGGGGAAGGTACTTATAAAATTACATACGATATTAAATACAATGATTTTAGTAAGACCTTAACTAGAACAGTTGTTATAAAATCAGAAAATTAATTTCTGATTTTTATGTGCAAAAAAAACAAGAGTCATTCTCTTGTTTACTTTATTTCAATCATTTTCTTATTTTCTTCTTCTATCTTTTTAGGCACACATATATGTAGTATACCATTGTCAAAAGAAGCCTCAATATTTTCTTCCTCAACATCTCCTAGATAGAACGATCTTTGATATTTTCCATAGTATGTTCTTTCTCTACATAAATATTTTTTTTCTTCATTTTCTTCAATATTTTTTTCAGCAGTTATATTGATATTACCTTTATGCATTTCAATCTTTATATCTTCCTTGTTGAAACCTGGCATATCTATCTCAATATGAATCTTATTTTCCCTTTCGTATACATCACAACTCATTTTGTTCTTTTCTTTAAAAAAGTCTAAATCATCTAAAAATAATTTACTTGGAAACATTTTAATCCCCTCTTTCTACTTTGATATAATTTCACAAATTAAATTACTTATTTCTGTTGGATTATCTATTGGTAATCCTTCAATTAATCTTGCCTGAGAATAAAGAATTTTGGTGTATTTTTTTAACTCTTCCTTATCTTGATCATATAATCTCTTTATTTTCTGCGCTATTTCGTGGTTTTCATTTATTTCTAGTATTAATTTGGCTTTGATTTTTTCATTAGTTGGCATAGCATTAATCACTTTTTCCATTTCGATTGATATATCACCCTCGGTAGTTAAACATACAGGATGATTTTTTAAACGATTTGTAAATTTGATTTCCTCAACACCATCAAGTGCTTCTTTCATAAGATTAAATATGTCCTTATACTCGGTGTTTTTCTTTTCCGTTTGTTCTTTTTCTTCTTTTGTCTCTAGATTTAAATCATTTGATGATACATTCATAAACTTTTTATTCTCATATTCCATTAAGGTTTGGATAACAAATTCATCTACATAATCTGTTAAATAAAATATATCGTACTCTTTTTGTTTTACTTGTTCAACTTGTGGTAACTTATCTATCTTTTCAATTGTTTCTCCACTTGCGTAATAGATATTATTTTGATCATCCTTCATGTTTTCGATATATTCTTTCAAAGTTATATAGTCTTTTTTATTGGCTGAATATAGTAATATCAAATCTTTTAATTTGTCTTTATCCATCCCATAATTATTATAAACACCAAACTTTATTTGCATACCAAATATTTTAAAGAATTTTTTATATTCATCTCTGTTGTTATTTAACATATTTGTTAATTCATTCTTAATTTTATTTTCAATGCTTTTGGCAATTAATTTTATATTTTTATCATGTTGTAGCATTTCCCTTGATATGTTTAATGACAAATCTTCAGTATCAACTATTCCTCTTATAAAACTGAAATAATCAGGTAATAAATCACCACATTTTTCCATTATTAGAACTCCATTTGTATATAGTTGTAATCCTTTTTCATACTCTTTAGTATAAAAATCGTATGGAGCATGACTTGGAATAAACAATATTGACTTATAACTACATTGTCCTTCTACACTTGTATGAATTACCTTTAATGGCTTTTCATAATCATAGAACTTATCAATATAAAAGTTATTATATTCCTCTTCGGTTATATCCTTTTTATTTTTATTCCATAATGGCACTTGACTATTTAATGTTTCATCTTCTACTGTATCTACATATTCACTGTCTGAGCCTTCCTTTAACACACGATTATTTACTTTCATTATAATTGGATACGTTATATAATCTGAATATTTTTTAATTATTGATCTTATCTTATATTCTTCCAAATACTCGCTATATTTATAGTCTTCAGTATCTTCCTTTAATGTTAAAGTAATTTTAGTTCCATATGTTTCCTTATCAGCTGGTTCAATAGTATATCCATCTTCTCCTGTTGATGTCCAAAGGTAGGCTTGCTTACTATTATATGGTTTTGATAAAACTTCAACTTTATCACTTACCATGAAAGCCGAGTAAAAACCAACACCAAACTGTCCAATTATGTTTACATCAGTTTGCTCACTATTTTCTTGTTTAAATGATAATGAACCACTCTGAGCAATTGTTCCTAAATTGTTTTCCAATTCTTCATTATCCATTCCACAACCATTGTCTGTTATAGATATTTCTTTTTTCTCTTTATCTACATCTATTCTTATACTTAATTCATTTCTACTAACGTTTATTTTTTTATCTGTCAGTGACTTATAATATAGTTTATCCATCGCATCACTAGCATTTGATATTAGTTCTCTTAAAAATATATCTTTGTTGGTGTAGATAGAGTTAATCATCATATCTAACAGTTTTTTTGATTCTGCTTTGAATTTTTTCTTCATTCTTAACCTTCTTTCTATGACTT
>CANRPB010000080.1 GCA_947632415.1 uncultured Bacilli bacterium | reverse complement strand
TAGCTAAAAATTTACTCAAAAAAGGTATGTCTATTAATGATATATCAGAATGTACAGGCTTAACCATTACAGAAATTAAAAACTTAAAATAAACGCGTTAATT
The DNA here is from genome assembly GCA_947632415.1 of uncultured Bacilli bacterium. Lineage (GTDB taxonomy): Bacteria > Bacillota_I > Bacilli_A > RF39 > UBA660 > UBA3631. The sequence continues at coordinate 5,827 of CANRPB010000080.1, read as the reverse complement.
AAAATTTTATCTAAAAAGGGGTTGTTCCAAATTACTTATTTAATTTTCGAACAACCCTTTAAGTTTATATAATTACTACATTAATCATAAATTACTTTAATTTTGAATTAATAACTTCTCTAATAGTTTCTATTTCTTCATACTTTTCCTGTGGAAAGTTATTTTTAATATTTGATATTTTATAAGTTTTGATAATACCATATGCACAACTAGCAAAAATTATTAATGAACCTAAAGTATAGAAGTTTAAAATGAGTAAAGATATGCCAATTATTAATGATAGTAAGCAGACAAGACTGATTAAAACAAGATCAGTTTTTTTCTTTTGTTCTTGTTCTAGCTTGGTAATTCTATTTTTTAAATATTCTATTTGTTCACTTTTATTCAATGACATTTTTTCCATACTAGTTATAACGTTATCATATATTATCTTGCTTTTTGTATCGTTTTTATCGTTGATATTAATAATAATATTTTTTTTCATACAATCCCTCTTTCTTGAGGTGCTATTATATGCCTTGTACAACAAAAAGTCAAATATTAACTTCAATTTGTATTAATATTTTTTTAGTGGTGTTTTATTTTGTCCTTTACATTTGATGTCTCATTTGATATAATTTTTAGAGAATAGGATAGTGATGATATGAAAAGTAATAAAGGTCAAGCCTTAGTCGAGTTTGTTATGGTTCTACCTGTACTTTTGATTATAATAATGTATATCGTCGATTCGTCAAAAATTGCTGTTTTAAGATATAAACTTGAAAATGATATGGATGTAATAGTTAACTTGTACAGTAATAAAAATAATTCTGAGTTGGATAGTTATGTTTTAAGTAACGGCATTGATATTAGCTATGCTAAAAATGGAAGTATGACGAGTATCACTATATCTAGACAAACAAATTATGTTATGCCATTATTAAGAGAAATATTAGGTAGTAAAATCTCAACTGAAAGAACAATATATGAAACCTTAGAAAGTGATGTTAATGAAACCCAAATTATTACTTAATGATAAAGGTCAAGTTTTAGTATTGTTTGTTATTTTGTTACCGGTATTGCTCCTTGCTTTGTTTGTTGTTGTAGAGATATCTAATCTTTCTATTTTAAAAAGTAAAACTACTAATACGATTAGAGAGATTATTTCTTATGGGCTTAATAATAATGGCGATGATGTAAGTTCACAGTTAAATAATTTAATTGATATAAATATAAAATATGATAGTAAAGAGGTTTTTGTTACTGATAATGAAATAGAAGTAAGAATTGTTCAAAATGAGAAGTTGTTTGGTAGAAATATCGAACTTAAGTATAATTATAAAGGAACAAAAGAAGATAAAATAGTAATAGAAGAGGGATAATATGGCTATAAAAAAGGCAAAAATAATTACAATTACATCTGTTAAAGGTGGAACAGGTAAGACGACCACAGCGCTAAATCTAGCAGGCACGTATAGTTTGCTTAATAAAAAGACACTTATATTGGATTTTGATCTATATAGTGGTGGGATTGCTCTTTCACTTGATATTGATATTAGAACCGATCTTTATAAACTCGCTTATGATATGAGTGTTAATGATTATAAAAATATTGATGATTATGTGCTTAGTTATAATGAGTATATTGATATTATACCAGCACCTAAAGATCCAAGATATGCAAGCAAGATTGAGACTAAATACATCGGTATTATTTTAAAGAAAGTTGAACCTAAGTATGATGTTGTTATTATTGATACAAGTCACTTTTTAGACGCTAGTAACTTAATTCTTTTTGATAGAAGTGATACAATTATGTATGTTATGAATAATAGCCCACTAGATCTTAAAAATTTAAAATCTATGCTTGCTATTCACAAAGATATGGAAAAAGATAACTATGTTGTTGTTTTGAATGAATCTAATTTAAAATTGAATGAAATGTTTACGAATTATGATATAAAAAGTATTATCAAAAATGATATAAACTATGTTATTCCTGCAACTTTTTATAATAAGAATATTAATAGATTTGTTTTGAAAGGTAAGATAATGTTACTTGATAAAAATGTGCGTTTTTTTAACAAGAAAACGGTTAAGGTTTTTAATAAAATGGCACTTGATTTGTTAGAAAGGTGATAGTATGCCTAAGAGAAAATTTGTTGAAGAGTTTGGCGTTAATATTGAGCCTGAGGTTGAAGAATTAACTGATTATGAGACTTTTCCTAATAAGGTTTTATTAGATGAACTTAGAAATAAAATTATCCAAAATTTGATTGACAATGATATTGGTAAATTTTCTAATATGGTTGATTTTATAAAAGACGAAATAAAAAAGACAATTGATGGATATGATTTAACTAATGTTGAGATAAGTTATTTGTATAATTTGATTGATAATGAGATAAATGGTTATGGACCTATTACTGAGTTACTTGATGATAAAAATATAACAGAAATAATGGTTAATGGTACTAATGAAATATATGTTGAATTGGATGGAAAGGTAATTAAAGATAATAGCGTTTCTTTTATAAATAAAGACCATATTTTGAGAACTATTCAAAGAATTATTCAACCACTTGGTAGGACTATTGATATTTCTAATCCCATGGTTGATGCAAGATTAGAAGATGGATCAAGATTAAATGCGATTATACCTCCTTTATCATTAAAAGGACCAATTATGACAATAAGAAAATTTAAAGAAGAACTTGCCAATATTGATGATTTTCTTAGAACAGGAGCTTTAACTTCTGATATGGCAAGATTTTTAGAGGCTTGTGTAAAGGCTAAATTGAATGTTATTATTTGTGGTGGTACTGGTAGTGGTAAAACGACACTTTTAAATGTTTTGTCATCTTTTATTGACAATGATGATCGAATTATTACGATTGAGGATGCGGCTGAGTTAAAACTTAAACAAAGACATGTTATATCATTGGAGACGCGTCTCACTAACTATGAAGGAACGGGTGAGATTACGATTCGTGATTTAGTTAGAAATTCACTGCGTATGCGTCCTGACCGTATTATTGTTGGTGAGGTTAGAGGTAAAGAAGCCTTTGATATGTTACAGGCTATGAACACTGGACACAATGGTAGTTTGTCTACGATGCATGCCAATAGCCCTAGTGATGCTTTAAATAGACTTGAAACGATGATTTTAATGGCAGGGATGGAAATACCAATTCGAGCCATTCGTGAGTATATTGAAAACGCTATTGATATCGTTATTCAAACAAGTAGATTATCCGATGGTAGAAGAAAAATAACGAGTATTTGTGAAGTTGTTGGTTTTCTTGATGATAGTATAAAACTTAATGAAATCTTTGGTTTTGATCAAAATGGTGTAACTGAGAAAGGCGAAGTAATTGGTGAATTTGTAAAACACGATCACATACCGAATGTTTATAGAAAGTTAACTAGCAGGGGGATAAATAATTTAAAAGATATATTTGAGTGAGGAGGGATAATGTGACTGATAATTATGGATTTAGTTTATATGAACAAGTTGATCCAGTTAATAGTGATATTGTAGTTTCTTTTAATCCTAATCCTTCATTTATGTCTTATAAGTTGTCTATTTTAAAAGATGGACAAGTATATAAAGAAATCAGTAGAAACGAGATTAAGCCGGTTGATATTGTTTTGACAGATACTGGTAGTTATCAAATTAGTGTAGTGTATTATGACGTTAATTTAACTGAGTATACTGAGATTAGTGGTTTTTATAATATCGATAAAGATGCTCCCGTTTTAAATATTAATGATAACTATCTTGAGATAAAATTAAATTCTCATTTTGATGTCATGGCTGATATCAGCGCTAATGACAACATAGATGGTAATCTGACTAATAGTATAGTTACTAATGCTCAAGAACTTGACTTTAATGTAATTGGTCCTAAAAAACTTGTTTATACGGTATCTGACCGTGCTGGTAATATGACCCAAAAAGAGGTTATCATAAATGTTATGAAGCCTAATACCAGTGTTTATATATTTCAAACGATATTTATGGTACTTTTGTTGTTAGTTGTTTTTGCTGTTTTAGTTTATAATAAAAGTACGAAGTTAGAAAGAAAGATAAGTAAATTTAGTATTAGTCCCCTTAATGACACATCTTTATCACTTTTTGATACCATTTCGGTTTTTATTTCTAATATTATAAAGGCCATTAATAAGGTTTTATATAAGTCTGAATTTATAAAAAAGTATAGTAAAAGGTATTCAAGATATGTGAAAACGACTAATCGCATAAATATGGATTTTATTTCAATTAAAATCATATGTTCTGCTATTTGTATAGTTATTGCTGCCTTTGCTAAGACAATTAAGTTTAAAATTTTTAATGTTTATGATATTTATCTACCGCTTTTGTTTGGTTTTTTCCTTCCTGATTTTGTTTATTATTATAAGTATAAGAAGTATCAGTTAAAGATTGAAAATGATTTATTACAGGCTATTATTATAATGAATAATGCTTTTAAATCTGGAAGAAGCATTGCTCAGGCTATTGATTTGGTGTCTAATGAATTGGATGGACCTATGGCACGTGAGTTTAGAAAGATGTATTTAGAATTGTCATTTGGTTTGGGATTGGATGTTGTTTTCAAAAGATTTTCTGATAGGATTAATGTTGAGGAGGTTTCTTATTTGACGGCTTCTTTAACGATTTTAAATAAAACTGGTGGTAATATTGTTGAGGTATTTTCTTCTATTGAAAAATCTTTGTTTAATAAGAAAAAGTTGAGACTTGAGTTAAAGAGTTTAACGAGTGGCTCTAAAATTATTGTAAATGTTTTGATGTTTGTTCCGCCTATTTTTGCTTTATTTATTTTTATTATTAATAGGACTTATTTTTTACCATTATTTACGAGTAAATTGGGTTATCTCATTATTTTAATAATTCTTATTTATTATGCTTTGTATATTGTGTTTATTAGAAAATTATTGAGGGTGAAAATGTGAGGAAGAATCAGTTTGTAAGAAAAATATATTTAGATAGAGAAATAAGAAGAGTTAGTGAAAAAATTGGCGTTTTAGGTAATTATCCTATAAATGAGATAACTTTTTTAAATATTAGAACTGTTACTTCGATTATTTTGTTTATTGTTATTTTGATAAATTTTCGTACGGGCTATTTATTAGCGCCAATTACTATCTTAGTTTATTATTACTTGTTTGAATACGTTTTCCTTGATTTATTAATTATTAAAAGAACTAAGAAACTCGATAGAGAGGCTTTGATGTTTTTTGAAATACTCACCCTCACTTTAGAGTCCGGTAGAAATTTAGAGAAGGCTTTGGAAATAACAGTTTTAAATGTTAATTCTGAATTGTCCTCTGAATTTAAAAAAACCCTTTTTGAAGTAAAATTTGGAAAGAGTTTATTGGAGGCTTTAGAAGATACCAAAAAAAGAATTCCATCAGAAACAATTAATAATATTATCCTTAATATGACACAGACTAATATTTTCGGTAATAGTATTGTTGATACCATGTATTCGCAAGTTGATTTTTTAAGAGAAAAACAAATTTTATCAATAAGAGAACAGATAAATAAGATACCTAATAAGATAAGTATTGTATCAGTTTTGTTTATTGTACCTATTATTTTATTAATAATTTTAGGTCCAATTTTTATAAATTTAGTTGGTGGTTAATATGGGTTTTACTTTAATTGATTGTTAGTTTAATAATAATTTTAGGCATTATTGTTATTCCCAAAGTTAGTGATGTTTTAAAGGATAAAAAAAATATATAAAAGGTACTTGATTAAAAGTACTTTTTTTGATATATTATTAATGTAGAATTATAGCAAAGATAAAATTACTGCAAAGCT
>CANRPB010000079.1 GCA_947632415.1 uncultured Bacilli bacterium | reverse complement strand
GATGATGTAGACTTGAAGTTTAGGGTTATTTCATTGTCATATCCATTTCCTGCTAAAGATGGTAAGTCAAGACTTCCTGGATTGAATTGGTTTGATGATGAGAATTATGTTTATAAATATATTACTAATAACAGAAATATTCAGTCTACTAAGACTTCTAGTACTGTAGTTAATCCTGAAAATATTTATTTGGATAAAGAACCTTTGTATACAATCAATTTAGATGCTCAATCTATTTCTAAGATTAGGAATTATAATAAGACTAAGAGTTATGATGATATTAACTTGGAATGTTCTGATGGAAGACAGTGTTATAGTACGTTTTTGAGGGACAATGGTTTGATTTCTAGTGGTACTTGTAAAGATACAAAAAGTGATTTTTATGGTTGTGCGGATAAGACATATGAAAGTGGTGGATAGGAAGTGATAATTAATGCATGAGTCTTTTTGGGGGACGTTTATAATATCAGTTGGTGTAATTATAATTGCGTTGATATTCTTTATGCAAAAGGTTACTAATGTAAGTGAACAAAATTATAATTTGATAAAGGAAACGGCTGAGGCATCTATGTGGGATGCATTTGATTATGCTTCTTATAGTTTAGATGGTTCTACGATGAGAATAAATAGAGAGGCTTTTGTTGAGTCTTTTGTTAGAAGATTTGCTCAGAATGCTAGTTTGTCTAACAAGTATGTTATTGAAATATATGATGTTAATGAATATCCACCTAAAGTAAGTCTTTTGGTAAAGACTAAACAAGGTGGGGTCGTTGCTAATCAAGAGGTGGAGTTTGATATAACTAATAAGCTTGATGCAATTTTAGAACAGATTGATGATGAAGAGCCATCTACTTATACTAAAAGTTATGAAGATACTGAGTAAAGTTTAACGATGAATGGAAAGGGAGAATGTTATGAATTCGATAGTTAGATTTTTAAAAAACAAAAATACAGTTACTGTAATTGGAATAATATTGATTGTTGCTATTTTATGGTTAGGATATTATTATCAATTACAAAAACAAGTTAAACCGGTTAGTGTTCCTGTGGCTGCGGTTACAATACAGCCAAGAACACAAATTACAGCTGATATGATTACATATGTGGATGTTCCACAGGCTTATATTTCTGAGAATGCTGTTACTAATGAAGCACAGATTTTGTCTATGTATGCTCAATATAATACTGTTATTCCTGCGGGAAGTATGTTTTATAATGAGGCTTTGACTACTGAACAAGCAATGCCAAATTATTTATTGAGCTTGCTTAAAGAGGGTGAAATTGGTGTTTCGTATAATATGAATAATGAAACACGTGTTGGTTTTAATATTATGCCTGGTGAAAAAATTGACTTATATATGAAGCTTCAATCTGAAGATGGAAGTGTTATGTTTGGTAAGTTTTTAGAGAATGTCGATGTTTTGGCTGTTTTAGATTCAGAGGGTAACAGCACATATGAGGTTAATGATGGAAGCAGAACTGCTGATTATTTGATTTTTGGTGTTCAAGAGGATATTTTCTTGTTGTTGAGTAGAGCTCAATATTTAGATATTGAATTTGTTGCTGTTCAACATGGTGCATGGGTTGATGATGAGAATGCTCAAATAACATTAACAACTCAAGAGTTAGTTGATTATATAAATGCACATTCTACTAAGTTGTCTTCTGATCCAGCGACTAGTACAATTCAAAGAGTTCAGTAGGTGAGTATATGCATGAAAATATGTTTTCCCAAATTGATTTTGGGCCATTATTAAAGTATTTAAATGAGGATGATATTACAGATATTTCTTATAGTAATGGTGGTCAAATATGGTTAAAAACATTATCACGTGGTATATTTAGAGTAGAGGATCCAGAGATAAATAATGAGTTTATGGAAAAGCTTGCTTTTCAATGTTCAAATGTTATGGGTAAGTCATTTAATTCTGCTCATCCTCTACTGGATGCTGAAAGTGCGGAGTTGCGTTTTAACTTTGTGCATGATTCAGTTGCGCGAAATGGTATTGCTGCTGTTTTACGTAAGACTCCTGCTAAGATAAGACTTGAAAAAGATAAACTCTTAAAGGAAAAGTATGTATCTTTGGAAGTTCATGATTTTTTGTTAAAGTGTGTTGAGGGTCATTGCAATATAATTGTTTGTGGTGAGACTGGTAGTGGTAAGACGGAGTTTGTTAAGTATTTAGGTGCTCATATTAAAGAGAATGAAAAGATTATTACTATTGAGGATACTTTGGAACTTCATTTGGATAGAATTTTTCCACATCGGGATATTGTTGCGATGAAGACGAATAATGTTGTTTCATATTCTGATGTTCTTGTTGCTTGTATGAGACAGAATCCTAAGTGGATTTTGTTGTCTGAGGTTCGTAGTGCGGAAGCTGTTATGGCTGTTAGAAATTCTATTTCATCGGGACATTACATTCTTTCGACTATTCATGCTGATAAGGCTGAGTCTATTCCTAACCGTATGTATAGTTTGCTTGAAACTAATCAAGAGATTGATCAGTTTTTGAAGTCAATTTATAGATATGTTCAAATAGGTGTGTATATTCGTGGTTATCAAAGTAAGGAGACTAAGAGGTTTGTTCGTGAGATTGCTGGTGTTGCTGAGTTTTATGTAGATGAGAATAATAATGCTGTTTATAATATTATTTATAAGAAAGGTATAGAAGGTAAAGTTGTTAAAAATAATCCTTCAAAATATTTGCTTGATTATTTATCTGCGCAGGGTGTTATTCTTCCTGAGGATTGTATAATTCCTAAGGGTGCTGAAATAAAGGAAACTGAAGAGGGAGAGTTTTTATTTGATGAATAGGAGGTATATATGTTAACAGTAATGTTTTTGGCTATTGTTTTTATAATTGTGTATGTTGTTTTATATAGAAGACACAAGGGTGAAAAATTTTCAACATATGTAACGGATCAAGTTGGAGCTTTGTATGAAAAGTATGCCCCTTATTCATTTAAACAAGTTAGGTCTAAGGTTAAAGAATTAGGGCAAGAGTATACTACAAAGCAATATTTATTACAAGTTTTAATATTTGGACTTGGATTTTCGGTTTTAGGTTATCTTTATTTTTATAATTTGATTACAGCAATAATATATGGTTTGATTGCTATATGTTTTGTTCCTTATTTTGCTTATTTAAGATGTAAGAGATTATATAGTGAGTTTATATTTGAACAAATTCAAGTATATACAACCAATGTTATTATGGAATTTGCGACTACGCAAGCTTTTGTTAAGTCATTGGAGGGTGTTTATAATTCTGGTGTTTTAGAGGATCCTGTAAAAAGTGATGTTAAAACAATGATTGATATGTCATATGCTAATGGTACGATTGATGCATCAATTGAATATATGAATAGTAAATATGATTATTTTATTGTTAGGAATATGCATCAAATATTCTTGCAAATAACTAATGAAGGTTCAAGAGATGCTGGTGAATCACTTGAAAATATGAGCCAGGATATTGATATGCTTGTTGAATCTGTTTATCGTGATAGAATTGATAGAGCAGCATTTTATAAGAAGTTTTTACAATTTGGTATTGTGTTATATTTAATGGTTATGTTGATTCAATTTATACTTGGTGTTTCTACATATATTGAAAATTTGAAAGAATGGTATATGGTTGTTTTATTACATGGAATTGTTTTTATTAATACAGTTTTTATTGTAAGTGGAACTAAATTTTATAATGAGAATGTAGGTGCTGAATAATGGAATTTACAGTTTGGATTTTTGTTGCTGTTGCAGCGATTATATTTGTAATAATGATTGTTAATAAAAAGTTAGATCATCGTAGATTTATTCAAGAGTTAAATCCTTATTTTGCTTTTTTGAAGGAGAAAGATTATGAATTTCTTTTGAAGTTAAAATATGGTGATGAGATTGATAGCACGAAAATGTTTAATAAGCGTTTGAAAAATGCTGGTATTGCCTTTTTATTGGCGTTTATCATTATATTTTTATCTTCAGTTGGGTATATATATTTACTTTTATCTATAATTGTTGCTTTTGTTGTATTTAAGCTTGATTATTTTAATTTATCAAGTTATAGAAAAGCTCATATGCATCGTATTGATTTGCTTTTACCTTATTATTTGAAAAGTTTGGAAATTTTGGCTCAGCACTATACAATACCGGTTGCGCTTAGAAAGTCTATTGATTCTGCTCCTGATGTTTTTAAAAAGGGTTTAGAGCATTTATGTGATCAGATTGAGGCTGGTGATTCAAGTGTTCAACCTTATATGGATTTTGCACATGAATATCCAGTTAGGGATTCAATGAGAATGATGCGTTTACTTTATCGTTTAGGTATTGGTTCGCAAGAAAATAAGCAAGAACAATTATTAATGTTTTCTAGAACGATTTCTTCTCTTCAAAATAAGGCTCGTGAACAAAAGTATAAAGAACGTCTTGAAGGTATGGAAAAGAGAACACTTATCATGCTTATGTGTACTGGTGGTGGCGTTATGGGTGTTATGATGATTGCTATGATGAGCATGATGACATCTTATTAGAGGAAGGTGATTGAATGAAGGAGAGTATTAGTTATACTTTTTTGCTAAATATTATAATTATATTTGTTTTTATATGTTTTGCAGTAATTATGGGAATATTTAGTTATTATAGAGCATTTAAAGCTAATACTGTTGTTTTAAATTCTATTGAAAAGTATGAAGGATTTAATTGCCTTTCTCAAGAAGAATCTGCTAGGGGTTTGACCAATTTAGGTTATAAGACTCCGTTTAAGGCTAATAAAAAAAGTGTTGCTGGTTCTTATGGTAAAGTTGAACTTTTGACTAATAGTTCTGATTATGATAATTTGGGATATTCGGTTGTTTATTACCGTTTGGATAATAGTAGGGAATATCAGTATGGTGTGTATACTTATATGTATATTGATCTTCCAGTTGTTAATCGTATATTGCGTATCCCTGTTTTTGGTAAAACTAAGATATTGTATGAATTTAGAATTTTAGAGGATGGTACTGATATGAGACTTTATCTTGATCCTACTGATAAAAGTAATACGGGACAGGGTAAAGCTGTACTAGATCTTTCTATTCATGAAGGAATTTCTGGTGACATTTTTAAGGCAAGAACTTTGTTTAAAGCTGATGCTAACTTTGATGGTGATATAAATGCGGCTGATTTTACTCGTTTTTTGGCTGGTAATGGTATGGATGGTATGTTTAAAGATTGTGGGGCATTCGTAGACTTTAGTATTTATGGTAATTAGGATGGTGATAAGATGAAGGGTGCAATAGGGAATGCGTTTATATTGAATATTGTTATTACTTTTATACTTATCTTTTTATTGTTAGTTGTTGGGTCTATGGCGTATACTAAAACATATAAGGTTAAGAATTATCTTTTGAATGAAGTTGCTAATTATGTTGAAAAAAATCATAAGGATATTCCTAGTACTAGTGGTGACAAAAATTCTTTGGCTACTTGGGATAAAACTGTAAATGCTTTTCTTGCTGGTTCTGGATATCATTTGGCAACTAAAAATAATACTTGTCCTGCAAAAAATAATTATAGCATACATATTAATACAAGGGTTGGGCAGTATGAGTATTGTATTTATCGTAAGGGTTCTGCTAGTAGTCAGTTTTTGGTTGATAATTATTCGGCTTATATGGTTCTTGTATATATGAAGTTGGATTTGCCTGTTGTTGGTGATTATATTAAGATTCCTATTACTGGTGAGACTAAGTATTTTTATAAATAGGTGTTATAAAAATGATCAAGTATTGATGAGTTATTTCATTTGATTTCTTGATTTTTTTTATTTTTTTGCGATTTTATCAATTTTAATAATTGGTAAATTTTTTTTTGCCGATTTTTAAAATTTGCTAGACAGATTTTTAATTTTCTGTATATATTCTTTATCAAATTATGAAAATTACGCATTT
>CANRPB010000078.1 GCA_947632415.1 uncultured Bacilli bacterium | reverse complement strand
CAAGTTATTATAATATGAAAAAAAAGTAAGTGTTCCTTACTTATTTTCTAGTGTCCTTGACTGAACTGTAACAATTTTTATTAAATATCTTATATTACTATTTTCTCCCTTTTATTTTCAATGTGAACTCTTTGTACTAACGCTAACGAAATAATCAATGATAAGGTAAAAGAACCACCATATGACAAAAATGGCAATGGAACTCCTGTTAGGGGAAGTATCCCAAATAATCCACCTAAATTTATCATTACATGAGAGAAAATATAAGTCGCTACACCTAGACAAATGTATTTACCACGCAGCGTTGTAGCCTTAGAAGAAAGATCTAATATTCTATATAAAATAACAGCGTAGGCAATTAAAATAATAGAACTTCTAATCAATCCCTGTTCTTCAGCGATAATAGCAAACACCATATCAGTATGTGGTTCTGGTATATATGAATACTTTTGCTGACTTTTTCCAATACCAAGTCCAAATAATCCACCGTTATTTATAGCAATATAAGCATTACAAATTTGATATCCCCCTTCAAGATAATTTTTACACGGATTGATAAAATTGAATCTTGCCATTTGTTCCTCTGATAAAATATACCCTTTTAAGTTTTGAATAACAAGTAAACTACATAAACCAACAATGAATAAAAAAATCATAGTTTTGGTTTTATATTTCTTCAAAGCCGGACTTGATAAAAACATTACTAAAAAAATAATTACTAGTATTAACATTGTTCCAAGATCCTTTTCAAGAAATATAATAACAGAATTAAAAAGTCCAACTACTAATATAACTCCAATAATATCATATGGTGTTTTTTTCTTATTTCTTAGTTTTTTTCTTGTTTTTTCAAATATAAGTGATAAACATACAATCATTATAGGTTTAAAAAACTCACTTGGTTGAAAAGTTATTGGTCCAATTGTTAACCAGTTTTGGGCACCCTTATGAAATGTTCCATATAAAAATAAATATAAAATACATACTGTTATACATAAGAATGATCCTATAGCCGGTAAAGTATATTTTTTAGTATCCCTACTTATTATAAATAGTGATATGAAAACACCTCCTAAAATCATTATTAATTGCCTAAAGAAATAGTAAAAAAGTGATTTTTCATATCTTATTACGGCTTCACTACTTGATGCAGTTACAATATTAAAAAGTCCGTATATAAATAAAAACATTGTTATATAAAAAAGAGGTTTGTCCATATCTTGATAACAACTAATTAACTCTCTTATCTTGTTTTTCACATTGTACCACCTATTATATGATACCATATATTTTATTTTTTTCAAAATTATTTATTTTATTTTTTTAGACGTTTACATAAACATTTTTTTTATTTTTTAATACACTATATTAGGAATGGAGGTATAAATATGTACTATTATGGAGGATACCAAGGATATGGTAACAATTGTTGCTGCGGTGGTAACCAAGGTGGCGGATATGGTTATGGTGCTGGATATGGTGCCGCTATTATATTAGTTTTATTTATCTTACTTGTTATTGTTATTGGCGCACGTGCTTTTGGTGGAAATAATTTTAACAATTAAAGTTATTAACTTAAAAGATGTAACTATTAGCGTTACATCTTTTTAATATGATAAAAAAATATAAACAAAGACATAACATTTTAAAGTTACATCTAAATTAATGATATTTTTTTATTTTTGTTGTTTTTGATATGCAGAAACAACATTTAACATAAGTGAAGCCACCGTCATTGGTCCAACCCCACCTGGTACAGGAGTTATGAGACTAGCATGTTCTTTCACTTGATCAAAATCAACGTCACCATAAAGTTTGCCATCTTCTTTATTAATTCCCACATCAATCACAATAGCATTTTCTTTTACCATGTCCTTAGTTATGAAATGTTTTTTACCAACTGCAACGATAAGAATATCAGCCCTTTTGGTATGTACCTTTAAATTTTTAGTTTTAGAATGAGTTATTGTTACAGTAGCATCCTTGTTTAATAAAAGTCCTAGTAATGGTTTACCAACTAAATTACTTCTTCCAACAATAGTTACATCTTTACCTGCTAAATCAACATTTTCTCTTTCAAGTAATTTCATAATTCCCAACGGTGTACATGATATCATACCATTTTTATTATTGAATATTTTTCCTAGATTAATATCAGTTAATCCATCTACATCTTTATTTCTAGCAATATAATTTATGATTTTATCAGCACTAAATTTTTGTGGTAATGGAAGTTGTAATAAAATTCCATTAACATAGTCATCATGATTTAACTCTAATATTTTGTTTATAACTTCAATTTCTTTTGCATCCTCACTAAATTTAATATGTTTAAAATATATTCCTATTTCATTACACGCTTTTTCTTTAGATTTTATGTAGGTATTACTTGCAGAATCATCCCCTATTTGAATTACAGCTAAACATGGTTTTATTAAATAATGTTTAACTTGTTTTTTTAAATCTTCAATTATTTCATTTCTTATTTTTTTTCCATCGATTATATTATTCATATTCACCTCAATACATTAATGGGTATGCTTTTGTGATTTCTAATACTTCTTTTGATAATTTTTCCATATTTTCATGGCTTGAATCCTTTAAAGCACTTACTATTATTTTCCCTATTTTTCTAAATTCTTCCTCTTTTAATCCCCTTGATGTCATAGCAGGACTACCTATTCTAATACCACTAGTTACTGATGGAGATAAGGTATCATATGGAATAGTATTTTTATTGCATGTTATGTGAATTTTATCGAGAATTTCCTCAGCCATTTTACCAGTTATACCAAGTGATTTTACATCAACTAGTATCAAGTGATTATCAGTTCCACCTGATATAATCCTCATACCACCTTTTTTTAATTCATCAGCCATAGCCTTAATATTTTTTAAAACTTGCATTTGATACTGTTTAAATTCTGGCTTCAAGGCCTCAAAAAAACATTGTGCCTTAGCCCCTATTACGTGCATTAATGGACCACCTTGTATGCCCGGAAAAACAGTTTTATTAATCTTTTTAATTATTTCTTCATTGTTAGTTAGTATTAATCCTCCCCGTGGACCTCTTAATGTTTTATGAGTTGTAGTTGTTACAATATCAGCATATGGAATTGGTGAAGGATGCAGACCAGTTGCGACTAATCCAGCAATATGCGCCATATCAACCATTAGATAAGCGCCACTTGCATCTGCGGCTTCTCTAAACTTTTTAAAATCTATAGTTCGTGAATATGCACTAGCCCCGGCAATAATCATTTTAGGTTTTTCACGTCTTGCCATATTTATCAATTCATCATAATCAATCATTTCTGTTTCAGGATCTAATTCATATGTAACTATTTCATAGTCAATACCACTAAAATTGATACTGTGTCCATGTGTTAAATGCCCACCCTGACTTAAACTCATACTCATTATTTTATCTTTAGGATTTAATAAGGCTCTATATACAGCCATATTAGCCTGAGAGCCACTATGTGGTTGAACATTTGCATATTTGACATTAAATAACCCACAAGCATATTTAATAGCAAGATTCTCGATATCATCGATATACTCACATCCACCATAATACCTTTTTCCTGGGTATCCTTCAGCATACTTGTTAGTTAATATACTTCCCTGTAATTTCAAAACTTCTTTTGATACAAAATTTTCTGATGCGATTAATTCAATATTATCATTTTGTCTTCTTAATTCATTATTTAGGGCTTTTTCTAATTCTTTATCCAAAAAACATCACCTTCCATTTTATTATATAAAAAATAATCCTAAAAAAAAAGTATCTTGTTATATTTTTTTCATTTTTAGTATTGCCAAACATTTTTTATTATGTTACAATTAATTTGCCTGTTTAAATGGCGATGTAGCTCAGTTGGCTAGAGCACCTGGTTCATACCCAGTAGGTCGGTGGTTCGAATCCACTCGTCGCTACCAGAAAGATATTAAGCCCTTTATTAAAGGGTTTTTATTTTTTGTTTCGTTTTGGTTCTAAAAAAACACTTTAAAGGCATGATATAATATTTGATAAGCAAAAAATAGACACTCTTCAGCACGATAGAGTGTCATCACTAAAACTTTTTTAGAGGCGACATTCACTTGCAATATCGAATGTTCCTCTTTTTTATTGTATGAAGATTTCTTCATCTATATACAGATTAGCACATAAAATGGGATTTTGCAAGTATTTGTTTTCATATAAATTAACCGTTTTTTATAAGTTAGCATGACTTTCATATAACATGAGACTATTTTGTTATACGAAAGTCAGTGTTTTATTTTAATCTTTCTTTATACTTTATTATTAAATATGCTAATGCTATATCATAAAGATCATTATCTTCAACCAAATTTGAATTTACTTCATTCCTACTATTTCAACCACGCTAATATAATGAGTAAATGATACTTAATTAGGTCGTTTAATTAATCTATTAGTCAGGTTTACATTGAAGAATTTAAAAGTAAAAAAAATATGAATAATAAATGATTTTGTATTATAATATATTTGTAGATGGGATACTTGTGAGGGAATAACGATGTGTTGGCATGGCCATACTTAGTATGTGAGAATTCATCTCGCCTGGGGTACCCATCGTTTTTTGATAAAATTAAAAATTGTTATACTTCTTCCATTAGAGTACCAACTAACAATAAACTCGGACTTAAAGTTCGAGTTTTAAAATACAAAAATTTACATTTTTATTTAATTAAATATATTCAATAGGTACCATATAATTATTATCATCATATGCGATTATTTCTTTCGACATACATAATACAATTCCATTTCCACTTTGTGTCTCAAAATGATCTACAACATCAAAATTTTTAATTGCATCTTTACCAGGATTAGCACTTTTTTTTATTTCTATTGGATAAATAATGTTATTGTAATTTATAAGCAAATCAATTTCTTTTTGATTATTATCTCTATAATAATATAAATGCTTTCTTATGTTTTTTCCACTATTTGCAAACGACTTAATTATCTCATCTACCACATAAGTTTCAAATATTGCCCCACTATACGCACTTTTTTCAAGCGTTACATAGTCAACATACCCAGTTAAATAACACGCTAACCCAGTATCAGTAAAATATATTTTTTCCCTTTTTATAGCCCGACCAACACAATTATTCATATAAGGTTGTAACAAATAAATAATTCCAGTATTTTTTAATATAGACAACCAAGAAGATACTGTTTTATCATCTACCCCAATTTCTGAAGCAATTGAAGAAGCAATAAATTCTTGACCAGTTCTTGCAGCCAGAGAAGACACGAACTTGATAAATTTATTTTCATCCTTAATGTTTATTAATTTTCTAATATCCTTTTCAATATAAGTTCTAAAATAATCACTATAATATTGTTCAATATCTTTATCAACCGTATATAACTCAGGATATGAACCTTTATATATTTTTTTATACAACTCTAATGTTGACTTATACTCCGTTTTTTTTCTACTCTTAATATCTTTAATATTTGGTATAAATAAATTACTTTCTTTCCCTTCAATTTCTCTTTCAGTTAGACCATATAAATCAAGTATCCCAACCCTACCAGCCAATGATTCTGACACTTCTTTCATAGTTTCAAATATTTGACTTCCAGTTAAAAAATATAAAGTTTCCATCTTATCTTTCTCACCAAAAATTATTTTTTCATTTTCATTGTCAACAATCATCTTTATATACGATAATAATTCTGGCGCTCTTTGGAACTCATCTATTATTAATGGTGTTTCATGAGTCCTTAAAAATAATTCCGGATCTTCCTGCGCCTGTTGCCTCAAAATTAAGTCATCCAAAGTAACCCTATTAATTTTTTTATCAAGTTTCCTTGAAATATAATTTAATAGGGTACTTTTACCTACTTGTCTTGGTCCAGTAATCATTATAACCTGATAATTATCAATCATAGAAAGCAATTTATCTTCCATTGTTCTAGAAATATATTTCATAATATCACCAAAATAATAATATCATAGTTATGTCAAATTGTCAATATTTTCGGAATTCAACTCCGAATTTGTATGAAAATTATAGTTACTATTCACAGCCAATTATGATATAAATTTTAATTTACGACAAAATAATGGTGAAAATTAATTTTTTTCATC
>CANRPB010000077.1 GCA_947632415.1 uncultured Bacilli bacterium | reverse complement strand
GGTTACTATTAGTTAACTTTATTTCTTTATTTTCCATTTTTTTCCTCCTTTTCACTTTTCCCTTATAGAACTATAGCCTTGCAGTAATTTTATCTTTGCTATAATTCTACATTAATAATATATCAAAAAAAATGTTTTTTAGCAATATGATTTATAATTTTTTTTGCTTGTTTTTATTTTGATTATGGAGTATTATTATAATAGGTGGTTGTATGAAGAGAATATTTGTTTTTGTTTGTTGTTTGTTTATTAATTTTGGTGTTGTTTGTGCGGATGATATGGTTAGTGTTACTCTTAATAAGTGTGTTGATGGTGATACTGCTAAGTTTGTTATTGATGGTGAGGTTAAGACGGTGAGGTTTTTGTCTATTAATACTCCTGAGCTTGCTCATTATGGTAATGCTGCTGAGCCTTTTGGTGAGGAAGCAAGTAAATTTACTTGTGATGCTCTTTCTAATTCTTCTAATATTAAGTTGCAGTATGATCCTAAGAGTGATAAAACTGATAAGTATGATAGGGTTTTGGCTTGGGTTTTTGTTGATGATAAATTGTTACAGAAGGATCTTATTAATAATGGTTTGGCTGAGGTTAAGTATGTTTATGATGATTATTTGTATTCTTCTCTTTTGGAGGATTTAGAGGCTACAGCTAAGAAAAATATGGTTGGAATGTGGGGTAATTCTAGTGATGAGGGTATTTCTAATCGTCAGTTGATTATTTATGTAATTGCGATTATTGCGGTTGTTGTTATTGCGATTTTCGGTAAAAGTTCTAGCAGTAAAAAAAAGGCTATAAAGAAGATTAAAAAAATGGTTGACGTTTAAAAACTTCAGTTTTGGTGCTGAAGTTTTATTTTGAATATTGTTTGATTATTTTTTTGTATTGTTTTTTGTTTTGTTTGATCCATTTTTTATAACTGTGTGATGTTCTTTGGTAGGCAAAGAAATCGTATGATTTGTCTGTTTTTACGTTGATGCTTATGATAAAGTCATAGGTATTTCCGTTTAGGTCTTGGTATACGCACAGGATTCTACAGTGATCGATTGTTTCTATTTCGTCTTCGGTTTTTATTTCGCTTATGATTTTGGCTTGGACTTGTTTTTCTTGGTTGGTGGCAATATCGAAAGTTGTGAATAGTTTTTGGATTTGATCGCTTGTTGTTCTTTGTGAGCCATGGATTAGTTCTCCTGTTAGTAGATCGTAAAATTTTATATTACTTGCTACTCCATATCCAATGTTATCTATTTTTAGGGTTACGGATAGGTATTCGTTCTTTTTTAGTTTTTCGATATTTTCTCTTGTTTCTTGTTGTTTGTTTTTGCCTATTATTGTTAGATAGAATTTGAATTCATCAATTTTTGATAATGGTTCAATTCTATGTAAAGTTAGATATGGTTTGTGTTTTTCTTTGTTTTCGTTTTTTACTCTTTTACTTACTGTGTATAATGTCGCAAATACGGTTATTATCATTGATGTTACTGGTATTAGTATATTACTCCATAAAATCATTTTAATCTACCTTTCCAAAGTATTTTTTTAATATATAATCCATGGTTATTTTTATATCTGGGAAGACGTTTATTTTTTCTAGTTCTTCTCTTGAAAACCAGCCGATGTTGGTGCTTTCGCTACTTATTTTTAGTTCTTTGTGATTTAGGGGTATTGCTGGGTATATGAAGTCGATATGTATTCCTGTGTCGATTCTATTTTTTTGGACGCCTATTGGTCTTATAAAGTCGTCTTCTCTTGGGAATCGTTCTCCTAAGAGTTTTATTTTTATGCCTGTTTCTTCATAGGCTTCTCTAATGGCTGTTTCTTCAGGAAATTCGTTGTGTTCTATATGTCCTCCTGGTTGAACCCATTTGTTTAGTTTTTTGTGTTTTACTAGTAGAATTTTTTTTGTTTCGGGGTCAATTATGTATGCTGATGCGCAAAAGTGTCTCATTTTTATCACCAGTATAATTTTACCAAAAAAAAGCATTTTGGTCTATTATTCTAGAACATTCAATGCTTTTTCTTGTGAATTTCGTTCATATATTGTCAACTTTTCGTCTATATCTAGTGTTGCTAAGAGGATGTTTTCTTTTGTTTTGTAGCCTTTTTGTTTTAGTTGTTGGTCGAGCCATTTTTCGCTTTTGTTCATGTTGCTTAGGTTTTCTTTCATGGTTTTGCCATCGATTATGACGTTAGCAACTAGACTTTGTTTTTGGGGTTTTAGTCCCATGTCTTTGATGGTTACTGGTTGATTTTCTCCTTTTGGGAGGATGCTTAGGGTTCCTTTTGATTCTAGGAGGGCGTATTCGATTTGTGAGATGTCAAAGTAGCCGTTGCTTCGACATTCTTCTAGAAGGTCGTTTATATCGAATTTTGGTTGTTTCATATTTGATTCTAGTAGTTTGCCATTTTGGATTAATGGGGTTGGCATGCCGATAAAGAATCTTCTTAGGTTGATGCTTTTCATTGTTAGAATTGATACGGCGTAGGCGATTAGTCCGAAAATGATTATGGCTAGAATTCCGTTTATAAATTGTGTGTCCATGTTTATTGTTATTTCGGCGGCAAAGTTTCCAATTGAGATTCCTATTACATAGTCAAATAGGGATAGTTGCGCTACTTGTTTTTTTCCTAGCATTTTTGTTATTATGAATAAAACGGTTAATGATATGATACTTCTTATTGTTACGATTCCTAGTTCTCCAAAGTTTATATCCATTTTTATCACCTATTTTATTATTGGTTGTTTTTTGTTTTTTTATACTTATTTATCGATTAAATGTATGTTGCTTAGAAGTATTCCTGTTCCTTCGGCGACGCATGTTAGGGGATTTTCGGCGACGAATACTGGTACTTTTAGTTCGTGTGTTAATAGTTCGTCGAAGCCTCTTATTAGTGCTCCTCCTCCGGTTACTACTATGCCTTTATCTATGATGTCGGCTGATAGTTCTGGTGGGGTTTGTTCTAGGACGTTTTTGGCTGTATTTACTATTATGTAAACGCTTTCTCTTAGTGCTTCTTCTATTTCATCTGATGTTATTGTTACGGTGTGGGGTAGTCCTGTTACTAGGTCTCTTCCTCTTACTTCCATTTTTTCTTTTTTTTCGCTTGGATAGACGTTGCCGATGGCTAGTTTTATTTCTTCGGCTGTTCTGTCTCCTACTAGTAGTTTGTATTTGTCTTTTATGTATTTGGCTATGTCACTATCGAAGACGTTTCCTGCTATTTTTATTGAAGCGCTATTGACTATTCCTCCTAGGGATAGTACGGCTACATCGGTTGTTCCTCCTCCTACGTCGATGACCATGTTTCCACAGGGTGCTGATATGTCTAATCCGGCTCCTACGGCGGCTACTTTGGGTTCTTCTTCTAAGAATACTTTTTTGGCTCCTGTTCTTTCTGCGGCGTCTTTGATGGCGTTTTTTTCTACTTGGGTTATATTTGATGGGCAGCATATTAATATTCTGGGGCGTGATAGAAAGCTTTTGCCATTAATTTTTTTGATAAAGTAGTTTAGCATTACTTCGGTTATTTCAAAGTCGGCTATTACTCCGTCTTTCATTGGTCTTATGGCGTTTACTGTTCCTGGTGTTCTTCCTAGCATGTCTCTTGCTTCGTGTCCTACTGCTAATGGTTTTTTTGTTTCTGAGTCTATGGCGACGACGCTGGGTTCGTTTAATACTATTCCTTGGCCTTTGACGTATATTAGTACGTTGGCTGTGCCTAAGTCTATACCTATGTCTTTTGCGAACATTTTTACTCCTTCTTTCTTTTTTTAATTTATTATTTTTTGATATTTTTTTTTGGTTGATTCTCCGCCTCTTATGTGTCTTATGTCAATGTGATATTTTAGGATTTCTTTTACTGTTTTTATTTTTTCTTGGTCTAGTTTTTGTAGTCGATCGTTTAGGTCTTTGTGAACTGTGCTTTTGGAGACGTTGAATATTTTGGCTATTTCGCGAATGGTTTTTTTTGTTTTTATTATGAAGTCTGTTTCTTCTAGGACTCTTTTTGATATTTTGTCCAAATAATCACCTCAGTAATTAATATGTGATTATTTTAAAAAAAGAACTAGTTAATATTTACTAATTCTTTGTCGTAATATTCTTCTGGATCTACGGTGTGTGAGTCTATTGTTAGTTCGAAGTGGAGATGACTTCCTAGTTGTTTTTCTAAGTTTGATGTTCCACTTTTTCCTATGATGGTTCCTTGTTTTACTTCGTCTCCTTCTTTTACTAGTGTTTCACTTAGGCTTTGGTAGGTACTTATGATGTTGTCTTTGTGTTTTATTTCGATTAGTTTTCCTAGTGTTTGGTCTTCTTTTACGGTTATTACGACGCCGTCTAGTATGGATACGACATCGAAGTCATAGTCTGTTTGGTAGTCGATTCCTGTTGATGGTAGGTATGTGTTTTCGTATAGTATTAGTGAGTTTTTTTGGGTTTCTTCATCGTCAGTTTGGTTGTAGTAGTTTGTTACGATTTTGACTGTGTTGTCTATGTATGGTCTGATTATTGCTTCTTGGGTTGATACTACGGGTATGTCGTTGTCGAAGACGGTTTTGTTTACATAGTCGTTTTCTGGTTCTGTTGGATTTTTTTGTGTTAGTTTATTTTTTGTTAGTGTTATCAATAGTGCTAGAATTAGCGCTAATAAAGCGTATACTGCATATATTACTTGTTTTTTTACCTTTCTATGTGTCATTTTTTTCACCTCTATTATAATTCTTGACACATTTTTGGGTTTTATACGTTTTTTTATATTTTTTTTAATTCTGTTCCTTGGTAGTAGTATTTTAGGATTTCTTGGTATGTGTAGCCTATTTTGGCGAGTTCTAGGGCTCCGTATTGGCTCATTCCTACGCCGTGTCCGTATCCTTTGGATGTTATTTTTATTTGGTTGTCTATTTCTTCTATTTCGACGTTGGTTGATCTTAAGTTTAGTTTGTGTCTAAAGTCGGTTCCTTTTATGGTTTGATTATTGATTGTGATGGTGTTTATGGAGTTGGTTGGATTTCTTGTTATTTCAATATTGAGGTTGTCTTGATATTCGAGGTTTAGTTTGTTGTAAAATTCTTCTTTGGTGAAGGTTTCGCTTTTTTCGTATGATGGGGAGTTTTGGTCCCATGTTGATGATACGCTTACTAAATATGGTAGGTTTTCACCGAAGACGTCTTTGCAGTTTTCTGTATTGCCACTACTTGTTGAGAAGAAGAAGGCTTTTATTATTTCTCCATCATATGTGATGTATTCTCCTGTGGTTTCTTTGATGGCTTGTTTGATTTTGTTTATGTTTTGGTTGTAGTTTTCTTTCCATGTTTGTTTTAGGTATTCGGGGTCTAAGTATACTTGATCGTTGGTTGTGTCTACTAAGTCGTATTCGTTGTTTTGGTTAGTGGTGAGTTTTTTTAGGGTATAGGTTCTTGCCGCTACGGCTTGGGCTTTTAGGGCTTCTAGGTCATATGATGATGGCATTTCTCCTGCTAGAACTCCTATTAAGTATGTTTCTAGTGGGATTGTTTCGATTGCGTCTTTTTCTGTTCTTTTTATTCTGACAAGGGTGTTTTTTTCAAATGTAAAGTCGTTTATGTTTTGTGTTGATTTTTTTGTTAATATTAGTATGGTTGCGGTTGGTAATAGTATAAGTAATATTGTAAATAAGATTATTTTTTTCATATTTGCCTCCATTTAATCTTATTTTATTACTTAGAAATTATTATTTTTGTCAAAAAAAGAGATGTTTCATTGTTATATCTCTTTTTGATTTTTTGTTTATTATTTATGGAAGAACCTTTTTTGCAAGTACCTTTTTTTATGTATTTTTGTAAGCACATTTAACTTCTTTTTTTACATTGTTTCTTTTATTTTTTCTATTTCTTCTATAGTTTTTCCACATATTTTAGAAATAGTTTCGTAATCAAAGTTATTTTCTAACATTGATCTTATAATTTCAATAGTTTTTTCATCTTTTCCCTCAAGTTTGCCCTCGAGTTTGCCTGCAATCCTTCCCTCCTCTTTTGCTCTTAATTCATCTTCGTAGTCAACCATTTTTTCCCCTATCATTTGTTCATATTCATCAAATATCATTTCGTCACTACTCAACTTAATCACGTCCTTAACAATTCTTATCCTTAATTCATCACTTAAAAATTTACT
>CANRPB010000076.1 GCA_947632415.1 uncultured Bacilli bacterium | reverse complement strand
AAAGGATATTCTTACACTAACTTAACTTATATGAGATGGTTTTATAATGTTTATCCAGATTATAATATGATAAATGAAAAATTAAGTTGGTCACATTATGTAGAATTAATTACCATAAAAGATAAAAATAAAAGAAATTTTTATGAAAAAGAATGTATTAACTCCAATTGGTCTGTTAGAGAATTGCAAAGACAATTAGATACATCTTTATTTGAAAGGCTTTTACCTTCTGATGGAAAAGCAAATAGAGAAAAAGTTTTAGAATTATCCAAAAAAGGTCAAAATAATAACAGGGAAACATACAGTCGTTTCCTTGTTTTGTTTATAAAATAGTGCTAAAATATATTGAAGAAATGTGCTTAATTTCACTTAATAAAGTTGTGATTAAATATAGTCATAGATTGGAGGAAAATATGTTCAAGTTAGTATCAAAATATGCACCAAGTGGCGACCAACCACAAGCCATAGAACAACTAGTAAAAGGAATAAAAGAAGGAAAAAAACACCAAGTACTACTAGGCGCAACAGGAACAGGAAAAACATTTACAATTGCCAATGTCATCAAAGAAATAAATAAACCAACACTAGTTTTGGCTCACAATAAGACACTCGCAGGACAACTATACGCCGAATTCAAAGAACTATTCCCAGAAAATCATGTTGAATACTTTGTATCCTACTACGACTACTATCAACCAGAAGCCTACGTTGCCTCATCAGATACCTATATCGAAAAAGACGCCGCCATCAACGACGAAATAGACGAACTAAGACATTCAGCAACAGCCTCACTATTAAATTACAAAGACGTCATAGTAGTAGCGTCAGTATCATGCATATATGGTATAGGAGAAATAGAAGAATACCAAAACAAAATGTTAACACTATCAGTCAATCAACAAATAGATAGAGACCAAGTCCTAGAAAAACTAGTAGAAATGCTATACGAAAGAAACAACATCGACCTAAAAAGAGGATCATTTAGAGTAAGAGGAGATATTCTAGAACTAGTACCAATAAGTCAACACGGAAAAGCCATAAGAATCGACTTCTTTGGCGACACAATAGACAGAATAAGCGAATTTGACACCCTAACAGGAGCAATAATATCAAGCAAAAAAAGTATAAGCATATTTCCAGCAAGTCACTTTGTAACCAGCGAAGAAAAACTAAAAATCGCTATTGAAAACATCCGTCAAGAACTAGAAGAACAACTAGAAAAATTTAAAAAAGAAAACAAACTACTAGAATACCAACGCCTAAAAGAAAGAACCAACTACGACTTAGAAATGTTATCAGAAACAGGCTTTTGTCGAGGAGTAGAAAACTATTCAAGACACTTAGCGCTCCATAAACCAGGAGAAACACCAACCACCTTAATAGACTTCTTCAAAAAAAACTTTCTACTCGTAATAGACGAATCACACGTAACCGTACCCCAAGTAAGAGGAATGTACAACGGAGACCAAGCAAGAAAACAATCACTAGTAGACTATGGCTTTAGACTACCAAGCGCATTAGACAATAGACCATTAAAATTCAACGAATTTGAAAACAAAATTGACCAAGTAATATACATATCAGCAACCCCAGGAGACTACGAAATAGAAAAAAATCCCCAATACATCGAACAAATCATCAGACCAACCGGACTACTAGATCCAACCATTGAAGTAATACCAACCAAAAATCAAATCGATAATCTTCTAGAACAAATAAACAAAAGAATAGACAACAACGAAAGAGTTCTAATAACCACACTAACAATAAGAATGGCAGAAGAACTAACAACATACCTAAAAAAATTAGACATAAAAGTAGCCTATCTACACAGCGAAGTAAAAACACTAGAAAGACTAAAAATAATAAGAGACCTAAGATTAGGTAAATATAATGTCTTAGTTGGCATAAACTTATTAAGAGAAGGACTAGACATACCAGAAGTATCACTAGTAGCCATAATGGATGCCGACAAACAAGGCTTTCTAAGAAGCGAAAGAAGTCTAATCCAAACAATAGGACGAGCCGCTAGAAACGCAAACGGACATGTAATAATGTACGCCGACAACATAAGCGAATCAATGGCCATTGCCATCAAAGAAACAGAAAGAAGAAGAACAATACAACAAGCATACAATGAAAAAAATAACATAACACCCCAAACCATAATAAAAGAAATAAGAGAAGTCGTAACCAACACCGACGATCAAGAAGAAAAACCAATCAAAATGTCAAAACAAGACAAAAAACAACTAATGATTAAAGTAGAAAATGAAATGAAAGAAGCAGCACAAAACATGGATTTTGAACG
Source organism: uncultured Bacilli bacterium (assembly GCA_947632415.1). Taxonomy (GTDB): domain Bacteria; phylum Bacillota_I; class Bacilli_A; order RF39; family UBA660; genus UBA3631. The sequence continues at coordinate 3,899 of CANRPB010000076.1, read as the reverse complement.
AGCAATGGAACTAAGAGACATACTATTTGAACTACAATCCGAATAGGAGGACACAAATGTCATTAAAAACCAAAAAAACAAAACTAATTGAATGGTTAATATACATGATAGGATACTCACTAATACTTATAAGCATAACAACCCTATTCCCTAAAACCATCTATATCGACAATAATTACTATGGACTTTGGAGCTTAATAGCGGCCATAATCATATTCATATTAAATAAAACCATAAAACCACTAATAGTATGGTTAACAATACCACTAACAGCCCTAACACTAGGACTATTCTATCCATTCATAAATATACTAATACTCTACATTGTATCATGGATACTAACAAGTCACTTTCAAATTCAAGGCGGAATAATCATGATATTTTTAATCGCATTACTAATATCAATAATGAACTATATAATGCACCAAATCATAAAAAAAATAATCGAAGGAGTGAGACAATGAACCCAATTCTAATTGAAATAGGAAACATAAAAATATACTGGTACTCCATAATGATACTAACAGGAATGATACTAGGATGTATATTAATACTAAAAGAAGCAAAAAAATTCAATATACCAAAAGAAACAATGAATGACCTATTATTCTATACCATCATAATAGGAATAATAGGAGCCAGAATATACTACTGTATATTTGAAATAAACAGTTACAAAGACAACCTTCTATCCATTTTCAAAGTCTGGGAAGGAGGATTAGCCATCCATGGAGGGATAATAGCCGGCGCAATATGTATGATTTATTACACCAAAAAAAAAGGCCTAAAAACATTAAAAATATTTGATATATGTGCTCCAGGATTACTAATAGGACAAGCCCTAGGAAGATGGGGAAACTTCTTCAACCAAGAAGCCCACGGACCAGCAACAACCATCACCTTTCTTCAAAACCAACACATACCAAAATTTATTATCGATGGAATGAACATCAATGGAACATACTATATACCAACATTTTTCTACGAATCACTATGGTGTATCTTAGGACTACTAATAATACTACTAATAAGAAGACAATCAAAAATTAAAATTGGTCAAATAACAAGTATATACCTCATATGGTACGGAATAGGAAGATTCGTAATCGAACAACTAAGAACAGACAGTTTAATGCTAAATACACTAAAACAAGCCCAAATTATATCCATAATAATGATCATATCAGGACTAATACTATTTATAAAAAATATCAAAAAAGAACAATACAATAACTAAAAAGAAAGGATTAAAATGGAAAAAGAAATCGAAACAATACTAAAATCATGGAATACATCAACACCAATTATTCCAACCAAACAACAACTAAAAAACAATCCAACATTACTATACTACGAAAACATAGTTGAATCTTCCCTAGAACAAGACCCATCAATAATCGAACTACTAAAAAACCACCTTCTAAAACAAAAATGGTGTGAAAAAATAATCAAATTAAACTTTCCTATAACAGAAGAACTAATAACATCCAATCCAAGTCTCTGTAAATATCCCATTATTATGGAAAAAGCCATCCAAAACAACCCTAAATTACTAAAACTAACCCAATGCAACCTATCAGAAGCAACCATTGACTTAGCCCTAGAACAATATACACCAACCAAACAAGACCTAATTGAAAATCCCTACCTAATTACCATCCCTTATCTTATGGAACAACTACCACAATACCAATACTACACAAGATACCCACTATCCATAATAAAACTAAAAGAAGAAATATTAAAAAATTTAGATAACCCAGAAAAAAATGACATCTTTAAAACCAACGAAACAAAATCCAATCAAGCAAAAAAAATAATCAAAATATTCGTACAACCAGAAACAACCACCGAACAAGAACAAAAAGAATACCAAAGATATCTAGAAATAATGATAGATAAAATTTTAAATATTAGATATCAAAACCAAAAACAAACAATTGAATATCCAGACATAATAAGCATCAACGACGCTATTATAAAAACATTCAGAACCAATCAATCAATCGAAGAAATCGACAAACTAACAGAAAAAATATACGAATTCACAGGAAAAACAATCAAAAAAAACGAAATAAAAAAAGACCTTCTAAGATTTTACAAAAATTACCTAGAAACAAAAATATTAAAAATCGAAACAACAAGTATTTTTTGTAATAAAATACTAAACTACCAAAGAGACTACTTCATAAAAAATGAAAAGAAAAAACTAAAAAAATCAATCAAAGATAAACTAGAATTAACTGAAAAGAAAAGAGAACAAATCTATACAAGAAGAAAATTAAAAATAATAACCGAACTAATTAAAAACCACAAATTCGATACAAAAGATTTACACCGACATGTAAAAGAAATAAGAGAAAGTCTAAAAACAAACAAAAAAATGCTAAAAGCAGGCGTCATTTTAACAGACGAAAATTTAGATACTCTAGAAACAATATTTTTACAACACGGAACACTAAACAACCAAAATATCGAAAAAATAGTCAAAACCGAAGACAAAAAAATAATAAAATACATCATAAATAAATATGAAAAAACAAAACTAAAAGAACTATATAAAATAAAATTAAAAAATAAAAAAATAACCGAAGAAGACAAAGAACAATTTACCCTAAACTTCAGAAACTTTATAATAAACAACAAAGAACAAACAAATTACGAAATCGCAACAATGCTAATAACTCAAAATCTAGAAGAAATACTAGAACATGAAAACGATCTCCAGGAAATAAAAAAAATACTACCATTCTTAAACCTATTTGAAGAATTAAACACAACATCATTAATCCAAATAATTCAAAAATACAGTCAAATAAAAAAAATCATCCAAAAAAACCCAGTAAATATCAAAGAATACATATACGAAAACTTCGACAAAATTATTTTACTGTGTCAAGGATATAACCAAATAGACGACCAACAACTTCAAATTTTAGGAAAAAACATCATAAAAAAACTACACGGAATTCACATAAAAAGATACATAGACTTCTATATAAAAATGCTAAAAAAACAAACAAGTAACATTCCCCCAATAGAACTAGACTACAAAGACATCCATCTAAAATCAGGAGACTATGCCAATCCAGAACGACTACTAATAGGAAAACAAAGCAACCAACAAGATAGCTGCATAGATCTAATTATGTCAGCAGGCAAAAAAACATACGAAGAATGTTTATTAAACCAAGAAGATGTAATTCTAATAAAAAAAGAAAACGAACTTATTTCTCGTATACTTACCTTCAGAAGAGGGAATACCATCCAATTAGTAACAAGTTCAAGCGACAAATATGACATCGAATTATATCAACAAATAGCCAATCAAATGCTAGAAAAAGCCAATCAAACAAACGATAATATCGAATATATAGTAGTTAATCAAAATTCAGTTCACGATACAACTCAAGAAACAATCACCGACGCAAGATTCATAGACTATTTCCCACATTCCGACACCTGTGAAACAGTAATAGTACTATACAAAAAAGAAAATGCCAAACTAAACTTTATTACAAATCCCAAAACAAAATACCAAAAAATAAGAAAACCAATTACAGAAAATCCAACAACATCAGAAATAAAAAGAATACAAGCACTATATACATATATTACCAATGAACCAATAGAAGAAAACTACGAAAAAGTAATTTGTGGAGAAGACTGGTTATTAGCACTAACAACAGACAATAAAATAAAAGAAATTAACCTAAATCCCCAAGATCCAAAAACACAATTAGAAATAAAATCATCACGACCAACTCTCGAAGAAGAATTAAAAATGAAAAAGACAAAATAAGGTACTTGCCAAAAAGTATCTTTTTTGATATATTATTAATGTAGAATTATAGCAAAGATAAAATTACTGCAAGCGCTATAGTTCTATAAGGGAAAAG
>CANRPB010000075.1 GCA_947632415.1 uncultured Bacilli bacterium | reverse complement strand
AGGGTGAAAGCCTTTATTTTACTAGTCTTTCGTGCCCCCCCCCCCTAGGTTACTATTAGTTAACTTTATTTTTTTATCTTTCATAAACATCCTCCTTTTTACTTTTCCCTTATAGAACTATAGCCTTGCAGTAATTTTATCTTTGCTATAATTCTACATTAATAATATATCAAAAAAGATACTTTTTGGCAAGTACCTTTTTTATCTTTTTATACTTTAGATTATTAGATCCATACACCGTATATTACTGCTCCCATTCCTAAAAGCATTCCAAAGACGTAGAACATTCTTACTATATCTGTTTCATGCCAACCTAGTTTTTCAAAATGATGGTGAAGTGGTGTCATTAGAAATACTCTTTTGTGAAATGTTTTATAGGACATCATTTGAATTATTACTGATAGTGTTTCAATAACAAATACTCCTGCTACGACAATTAGGGATATTTCATGGTTGGTTATTATGGATACGGCTGCTAATGTTGCTCCAAGTGATAGTGATCCTGTGTCTCCCATTATGACTTTGGCTGGATGAGCATTATATACTAAAAATCCAAGTAGTGCGCCAACTAAAATAAAACAAAATATTCCTATTTCTTCGTTTCCTGCTATCCATGTTGAACCTAAACTGATGATTCCGAATGCAAAGAAGGATATTACAGATAGGCCACCTGCTAGTCCATCTAAACCATCGGTTAAGTTAACGGCATTACTGCTGGCTACTAGAATAAATAGTAGGAAGAAGCCATAAAACCAGCCCATGTTTATGGAAATACCGATTGAGTGGATGTCTAGTATTGGTTCTCTGCCACTTTTCATGAAAATTACAAAGAATATCAATGCTATTAGTGTTTGTCCTAACAATTTTTGTATTTCGGTTAAGCCTTTATTGTTGTTTCTTTTTATTATTAGGTAATCGTCTATGAATCCTAGTATGGCATAACTTACAAATACAAATAAAATCATAAATAGATTATTTGAAAATTCAAGTTTATTTAGAAGGATTAATATAATAATTGATGCGATGGTGGGAATTATGAATATTACTCCGCCCATTGTTGGTATTCCATTTTTTTTATTATGTAGTTTACTTAGGAAAATGCTTACTCGTTGTTTAACGTGCATTTTTTTTAGTAATGGTATAGTGAATAACCCAAATGTTACTGAAATTATAAAAGATACCATTAGGGCTAAAAGTGATTTTGCTAAAATCAACATAATATCATCTCCATTTTTTTATTTAGCATAAAATTAAGAACACTTTTTGAGTGCTCATTAATTTCCAATAACATATGGATCTTCTGATGATCCATTACCTTTTTTATACAAAACATTACTGTTTAGGTTAATGACTGGTCTTACGTAATTTGGATTTGAGGCATCGCGTGCATTGATATAACCTTCACTGGTACTAAATGCTTTATATGATTTATCTGAGCTAGCATTTATTGTCCATGTTGATGGTATATATAGAAAATAATTATAGTTTGTACATTCTCCATCGTCGGTATTAATACAATTTTTATCTATACTTGCTTTTAACACTTCGTCAACTTGTAATAATCCTATGTATAGATTATCATATGTGTCATTGCATATGTCAAGGCTCGAGATGTTGGTGCTTTCTTGGCTTATTTTTCCTATGCACCAAGAACCTTTTACAAGTAAATTTTTGTTCTTTTTAGAGACGTATATATTTTTATTATAGGCATTTTCCAAATATTCTAAAATACGGCTTACTCTAAAGTCATTTATGCCGGAATTAGAATTAACGGTTGAATTATATCTGTCATCCCAAACGTTTCTTTCGGCTTCTTTTTCTGTTAAAATCATTTTAATACTATTGTCACTATTGATTTTTATAATTCTCCAATTTTTATCATCAAATTTAACATTGTTATTGGGGAATTCTCCTCTAAATATATACTCATTGTCTACTAAATAAAGTCCATCTCCTGTTTCAACTGTGCCTGATTCTTTTATTTTATCAATTAATTTTGAACTATTGTATGTGCCTTCACAGTTTAGTGTTGGGAAGTATGTGTAGTCTTCTTCTGTTTTGTATACTTCTACGTATCCGGTACAATTTTCATTTTTTGCTAATTCGGAAAATGGTTTTAAAAAACTGTTTTGAATTAATGTTTCAGCGTCTACTTTAACATGTCCTCCATCGCTAATTGGTAGCAAGTTGTCATTGTCATTATAATATTTTTTAGCTGCTGTTACCATCTTATTTTCAATTTCAGAGTAGCTATTTTTTTTGGTACTATTTACAACGACAACGATTAGAATTATTATAGTGATTAGTATTAAAACTCCGATTAGAATATAAATATAGGATTTATCTAATTTAGTATTTGTTTTTTTGAAGCCATTACCTATATTGTTATTATCAACAGTATATGTAAATGTTTCTTCATCTAAGTTATCGAAACTGGTTGTTTCTTCTTGGTCTTCTATTTCTTCGTCTTTTTCTATTTCTTCTTTAATATTTTCGTCTTCCATTATAATCCTCCTGTAAATACATAGTTAGTATATCAAAAACTTGCTAATTATGCAATAATTATGGTGCTATATATTCAACTCCTATTGATTCGACGAAGGCTTTTATTTTTACCTCGCTTAGGGCTTTCCAGTTTTCATTGTCATAATAATATTTCATATCTTTATTGTTATTTATGTATGCGCCTTCGAATATAACGTTTTGGACGTTGTATAGTTTATTGGGTATTCTAATGACAGCATAGTAATCTTCGAAGCTATATACTTCACCGTTATATTTATTGTTAGTAGTGGCAGTGGCATAATCTTTTGTATAAAATCTATAGAATGGATTTATTATACCGGTATAGGTTTTTGACCAGACGTCTGCTATCTTATGTTCTACGGCGAGATCTTCGTATGTTGCTTGGGCTGGGACTAAGATTTCCCAACCAGCGCTACTGGCATTGGTGGAACTATTGTGATGGTTACTGTAGACGATTTTTGAAACGGAACCATAATATCCTACTGCGTAGCCTTTTCTTTCGACATCTTCTAGGCTTTCGTCTCCCATGACCATGCCATAGTTATTATTATCGTCACGAAGTAGTAAAACTTTTAATCCCATTTGTTCGTATCTTGCTTTTTCGTATTGTGATTGTTCAAGATTAATTTTCTTTTCAATGTATTTTCCGTTGGTTGCTCCTGTATCTGATCCTCCATGACCTGGGTCAATAACAACGTCGTATAAATATTCGAAGTCTTCAATAGTCATATTGACAGTTGATTTACTGTAATCCATAGTAACGAGTTTGTCTTTAATGTGAGCACGAATTATACGACTGTAATTATTCATGTTATTAGTTAATAGTTCTAGGTTATTGTTGACAAGATAAAATTCATAAGTGCCATTTTCAAGATTACTTATGTCTAGTGAAAAATTGTAGTAATGGTTACTTTTTTTGTTTAATTCAAATGTTTGTTCTGTTCCTGTATCTTTGTTTTTTAGTAACATTTGGTATTTGAAACTGTTATTTTGTACTATTCCTGATAAGTATAGTCCGTTATTTGTAAAGCTGTTGGTTAAAACGGTATTGGTGTTGGTTGCGTATGTTGATTTTACAACAACTTCACGTGTTTTTGTTGCTAGATTACCGCTACTATCACTTACAGTGTATTTTACGTAGTATGTTCCTGGTTTTTTGGTATTTAAGTTGGTGTCGATTACTACTTTGTCTGTCAAGTCTTCATTGGAATTGTCTTTTACCAAAAAACCGGCTTCTTCGTATTCTTCTCCTGTGAGCATGGTTTTGATATTGGAGCCTAGCATGGTTATTACTGGTGGTTCTGTGTCAACTACATTTATGGTTCTATATAGTGTTTTTACTTGGTTAATATTTATAGGATATGTATATATGACATGGTATGTCCCTACTTTGTTTAGGTTTAAGTTTGATGTGTCAATAGTTATATCATCGCTTTTATCTTCACCGTTTATGATTATTTTTGCTCCTTTTTCTTCGTATTCACCATTTATATTAACTGTATTGTAGGTTTCTTCATTTAGATTGAATGTGATATCTTCATTGTTGACGTTGTAGACTATGTTTTCTTGGTTTTTCCATTCATTGGTTGGTGTTAATGATTTTTTTAGTATGAATACGCTTGTTAGGGTAATAATTAGTGTGCAGGAGCAAACTGCTACTACGGCTATTTTATTTTTTGCAAGTTTTTTTCTTATTTTTTTTATGAAGCTTTCTTTTACATTTATTTTTTGATGTAAATTACTATTTGGAAGTATGATGTCATCTTCTATTTCAAGTATTTCAACTTCGTAATCGTCTACTTCTATTATTTCTATGTTGTCGGTTGAGAAGTCATTTAGATCAATGTCGATTATTTCTATTTCATTTTTCATATTGACTCCTCCTATTCTATATAGGTATTATCTCACATAAATGGTAGTTTTGGGAATATATTTTGTCATTTTATGACATTTTTTGTTAATAATTGACATAATTTTATGGGATTATGTAAATAGTTGGAGTATTGGTTATTTAGTGTTTATTAGTTAAAAATTTTTTTATGATGTTAGTATTTATTGATTTCATAAAAAAAAAGCCTGATTTAGGCTATTTTGTGTTGTAGTCTACCATGACCGTATAACGAGTAATCTTTATTGTAGTCATATTCGTTTTCGCTTGATATTGTTAGTTCTAATATTGTTAAGTTGTATCTTTTTATTAGTTGTTTTACCATTTCTGTGTATTTTTTTATTGCTTTTTGGTAGTTGTCGTTACATATTTCATCAAAGATTGGAACAAGGTTATTTATAAATATTTCTCTTGCAATTTGTTCTTTATTTGGGTCTTGCGCTAAGCTTTGAGAAATTAGAGGTCCTATAAAGTCATATTCTTCTAGTATTTGAATTGTATTTGGATTTTTTTGGAGATATTTGTCTCTAAATTTTCTAAGCAACATTAAATATATATTTTTGTCTTCTAATCCTATAATGTTACAAATAATTGTTGTGATGAAGCATCCTCCTGTTTCTTCTTTATGTTTATAGATTGGACATTCTCCGTATCCATCTCTTTCATAATTTTTTTTGCAGTATGTTTCGTATTGTGTTGAATTTATATTTTCTTGTTTTTTTTGGCAGTAGTAATCTCCTGAAAACCAACCACCTTTCCATTCATAGTATGGACAATGATCTAACATATTTTTTCCCCTTTCAAAGTATGTGTTGTATAATACACCTAATTTGATAAAATTGCAATAACTTTTTGGTTTTTAAAAAAAACTTTTATCATACGTTTTTGTCTTATTTATTCAACAATTTATCCTTATTTATTTAAGGGGAAATAAATATGAAATAGTTTTATATTATAGATTAAATTTATCTTATTTACATATAATATTATTGCAAGTGAATACTTGCTAATTTGCTTTTAAAGTGTTGACTTTCAAGGTAAATTATAGTATATTATTATTGCATTTGGGAAAGGTGCATTAATAAGTAAATGTTAATCGCTTCTAGGTGGTGCGAGCAATAAGTGATCCTAGTCGTGAAATGTTAATCGCTTCCGAGTGGTGCGAGCAATAAATGATCTCGGTTGTAAATGTTAGAAAACTCCGTTAATTTAATAGAGTTTTCTTTTTTAACTGATATAATGTTTTTATGGGGGTGATGTCTTTTGAAAGTTCAAACGGGATATTTATATCATATTAAGGATGAATTTTTTGATCGAGTTAATGGTAATGGGTTAATGATAAATCATGAAAACGGTCATTCTAGACCTTCATATTTAGCAATTAAAGATGAAATGATTTTATGGTTTATCCCTTTAAGCACTAAAATAGATAAGTATAAATCCATTATTGATAAAAAAGTTAAAAAATATGGATCTTGCAAAACAATTTTAATTAAAAAAATTGCTGGACGAAATCAAGCTATACTAATTCAAAATGCTTTTCCTACATTAGAGAAATATGTTCAAAGCAGACACACTATTGATGGTAAAATAGTTAAAATATCTTCTGCTGTCCAAAGAGAAATTATTGATAATTTTGAGTATATGCTATCACTAAAATCAAATGGATTAAATTTATTTTTTACTGATATTGACTTTATTAAAGGTTTAATGTTCAAAGAATTGGAAACTTCAAATAAATAATTACTTTATCCTATATGGTTTTAGGGATTTTTCAAAAATATTATGTTAAGTTTAACATAATTTAGTTTACAAAAAAACTAACATTTCTGTTAGTTTTTATTAATCTCGAAATAAATTTGTTCGAGTTTTCTATCATAATGGTGCCTGTATCCAGACTTGAACTGGAACTTCCTCATCGAAAAATAGATTTTGAGTCTATCGCGTCTACCAATTTCGCCATACAGGCATGTACATTTAGATTATAACATATTTGTTATATTTTTGTACATAAAAAATGATTAAATTATTAAATTTCTTTGTATTTTGATTCAAATAAATTTTGTTCTTCTTTTTCGGTTTCTTCTATGTTTATTTGAGGTAATTCTG
>CANRPB010000074.1 GCA_947632415.1 uncultured Bacilli bacterium | reverse complement strand
AAGTTTTCTCGGCATAAATATTTTAATGACTTATTTCCCATTTTTAATATAACGGGAACTTTCAATTTTATTTTTAGATTTTAAATCATTCTATTGACTAAAATGCAAAAAAATGTTAAGATAAGTGCCAAAAAGAAGGGGATTTTATGAAAGAAATTGTGAATAAAGATTGGATTAACGAGGAAAGAGTTAAATATTTTAATATACTTGAATTTGTTTCTAAGATTAAACTTAATGATAATGTTTTATACCATATGGAAGAAACTGGATTAAATTTTGAAAAATATCTTAAAATTTTATTTAATTATAGTAATGAAAATGACTCTTCGATTATCTTATATTTGCTTAATTTAACTAGCACAGAATTAAAACAATCTTCTCTTTTAGAAAATCAAACTGCACATGATACTTATACTATAGATGACCATTTATTTTTTGATAGATTGTCTATAAGTCATGAAAGAATTAAAGATATTCATCGTTTTGTTTGTGAAAAAGGAAATCTAAACGTATCCTATGATTATCGAAAAACATCAGTAAATGTTGGAACTAGTTTTAAAGATGGATATCAAGTTTATTGGTATGCTCCTGAAGCTAAAGATGTTAAAGCATTTATGACGGATTATATTCAATTTTATAAATTGTAGGTTTGTCAAACAAAAGTGACAGAGTCACGACAAACCAACGATAGATTATTTTAACAAATTAAAATAATCTATCGTTGGTTTGTCGTGACTCTGTCACTTTTGTTTGACAAACCTACAAATTTCTTAAAAGAAGATTCAGTATGTAATTGTTATTTGCATCACTTTATGATATAATGATGCAAATAAAAGAGGAATGATGCAATTTGAGAAAATTTAATTTATTAGAAGAATATAATAGCATTATATCTAATAGTAATATTATTAGCTTGATAAGTAAAATTCATGAGTATAGAGGAAAACAATCCTATTTATTAGAAACTAAAAAGGATATTTTAGATACTTTATTAAAAGTTGCTAAAATTCAAAGCACTTCTTCATCGAATAAAATTGAAGGTATTTATACTACTGATAAAAGAATAAATGAAATAGTAAATCAAAAGTTAGAACCTAAAAATAGAAATGAGGAAGAAATTGCTGGTTATAGAGATGTATTATCTTTAATTCATGAGAATTATAATTTTATTGACATTACTCAAAATACAATTTTACAATTACACAGGGATTTATATAAATACACAGGTTACAATTATGGTGGTAAGTTTAAAAATTCTCAAAACTATATTGAAGAAGAAAATGAAAAAGGAGAAAAGAAAATAAGATTTACACCTCTATCTCCTGTTGAAACTCCAATTGCAATTGAAGATTTATGTAAAAATTATAATGAATTAGTTAATAATGAATCATGCGATTTACTAGTATTAATTCCTATTTTTATATTAGATTTTGTATCTATACATCCATTTAATGATGAAAATGAAACCTTAGTCAAGAATGCGACATACCCTCAAAATGCTTATAAACTAGGGTTTTCTAATTAAACTAGAAAATTCTTTTTTTTACCTTTTTGCGCCGACTTTTGCTTTTAATACGTTATAATAGTATTGGCGGTGGTTAAAGATGATTTATATAACAGGAGATAAACATGCTGATTTTAGAGAAGTTTTTTATTTTTGTTATGCTAATGAAACTACTTTAGATGATATATTAATTGTTCTTGGAGATTCAGGAATAAATTATTATGCCAATGAAAAAGATTATATATTAAAAAATAGTTTATTGCAGTATCCAATAACGTTTTTCTGTATTCATGGTAATCATGAAGAAAGACCAGAAAACATAAAAACATATAAAACAAAAAAATTTCATAATGGAATTGTATATTATGAAGAAGATTATCCAAATATATTATTTGCTAAAGATGGAGAAATATATAATTTTAATGATCATAAAGTTCTTGTAATAGGTGGAGCTTATAGTGTTGATAAATATTTTAGATTAGCTAGAGGATATAACTGGTATGAAAGTGAACAACCGAGTGAAGAAACAAAAAATAAAGTAATAAAAGTATTAAAAAAATTAGATAATAAAGTGGATATCATTTTTTCACATACTTGTCCTTATAAATATTTACCAAGAGAAATGTTTTTAGAAGGAATAGATCAAGCAACAGTTGATAATTCAACGGAATACTTTTTAGATGAAATCGAGAAAGCAGCAGATTATAATTTGTGGTATTGTGGTCATTATCATACAGATAAGAAGGTAGATAAGATAATATTTTTGTTTAATAATATTGAGAAATTTAAATGATATATTAATAGACTAGTACAATGACATATTTAATTTTGAAAGTATAGATTGATTTCTATACTTTTTAATATTAAAAAAAATAAAAAGGGGGATTGATAAAATGACAAATGAAATAGTAAAGGTAGGGACTTTCTTCAGTGGTATCGGATCACCAGAAAAAGCTTTAGAAAGATTAAAGAATGAAGGATATATAAAAGATTATAAAGTAGAATTTTTTTCAGAAATAGATAAAAATGCAATTAAAAGTTATTGTGCGATTCATGGTATAGATGAAAATTTAAATTTTGGAAGTATAACAGATATTAGAGGAAAAGATTTACCTTATTGTGATTTATGGATTGGTGGATTTCCATGTCAAGATATTTCATGTGCTGGAAAAATGAGAGGTTTTGATTTTACAAGTTCTACAAGATCATCACTTGGTTGGGAGATGATTAGATTACTTAAAGAAGTAAATATAAAACCTAAATATGTTATATTTGAAAATGTAGCTATGATAACAAGTAAGAAATTTAAGGAAACATTAAACTTATTTAAAGAAGATTTAATAAGTTTAGGATATACATTATATGATCAATTATTAAGTGCTACTGATTATGGAATACCTCAAACTAGAACGAGGTATTTTTTAGTTGCAATACTTGATAATCAAAAACAATTCAAATTTCCAGATAAAATAGAAAGTGATGTTATATTAAAAGATTTGCTTGAAGAATTTGTTGATGAAAAATATTACTTAACAGATTCTAATTATATAGAAAAAAATAATAAGAGGATATTTAAACATAAAAATAGAAATGATATAGAGTATGAGATTGATATGGATAAATATTTAATTGGTGGTGTATGTGGAATAGATAAACATACTAAATTTGCGATATCATCAAGATTATTTTCTATTTATGGAAAATCACCAACTTTAACAGCAAGTAATACAGCTGATAATAGCAAAATCGCAGTAAAAAGTGGGCTAGAATAATGAGGATTAGAAAACTTACTCCAAAAGAAACATGGAGACTAATGGGATTTGATGATATTGATTTTGATAGAGCAAGTAAAGTATGTACTGAAACAAATCTTTATCACCAAGCTGGGAACTCTATTGTTGTAAATGTTATGTATTCTATTTTAAAAGAATTGCTAAAATAAAAAGATGCTATTTTGCATCCTTATTATTTTCCATAAGTTTCTCGTAACCATCAAAAAACTTTCTAATGTCAAAATTATATTTTTGAGCTAAAAAGAAAAGGGTATCTAGTGAAATTCCTGTATCTACATTAGGACTTTCAATGTGAGATATAAAACTTCTACTCATATCTGTATCTTCTGCCATTTTTTCTTGAGATTTACCAATTATATCTTTTCTTATGGATTTCATATTTTGTCCTATAAGGGCGAAAAGTTCATAAGTATTTTTCACAACAATACCTCCTATATATAATTTTATAGGAAATATCGATTTTATACTGCTCTCTTATAAGGAGCAATTTGTTGTGCGATATTAATAGTTTTGTGTTATAATTAAATTGGCACGAAAAAAAGAATACCTATTAGTATTCTTTATCGCCTAGGAATACGACGATTTTCAATGTTTTCCCTTTTTTCAAATAATTGGAAAAGTTCAACATTAAGTATAGTTGCGATGTGATCAATATAGTCGATTCTAGTATTTCTTTTAGCATTTTCTAAATTAGATACATAAGTAGGTGTAGTTCCAAGTTTATCGGCAAAATCTTCTTGGGACCAACCCTTTTGCAATCTATAGTAAACAATATTATTTGCTAAAATATTACGAGCACTTGATTTTAATTTAATTGTCATCACATCCTTCCTTTTACTTACTAATATTGTAATAAGTTTATAAAATTTGAACCATACTAACTATGTGGTAAGTTATCTAAAATTATAGTGGAATAAAAAGGGGAAAAATGTTGAGTTTTGTGCTAAAACAAAAAGGTAGATATTATAAAAGAAAAGGAGCTAGATATGAACAAGGAAAATTTAAATAGATATGTTAAAGAAATATCTGATGTTTTAGACAACAAAATTAAAATAATTACTTCAATTGAATATTACTATGATTTAGAAAAACTAACATCTTCATTAAACAAATTATCTAATATTGAAGCTGAAAATGTTTTAGAACAATTGATTAATAAAAAATTAGAACAAATTAAAAAGAGTGATAAAGTAGATAAATTTAGAGAGAATAATAGACTTGTAGATGATGTAACTGAATTTTTCTATAATAATAATGAAGAAGATGGTGCTATTGTTGAAGAAGGGTGCTGTGTAGCAACAGATTTAATTTTAAAAACAATAGGTATAAATGGCAGAAAAATTGAATTACCAGTAAAGGTTTCATATATAAAAGAATATTGTATAAGTAATATTATTGAAGAAAAAGATATAAGAAAAACGTTGTTATGGATAGTTTTAGAACTATCAATTGTAAGTTATTTTTTAAATAATTAAAATAACTTATTTAAGTAGTAGTAATTAGCAGTACCTAAATCTACCTTTTTAAGACACTTCTAATACTATGGAAGTGTTTTATATTGAAATTAAGTTAAATTTATATAGATAAGGTTGTGATAATGTGTTGCAAGTTAGTAGATCAAATAATTTAAAAATTCCTAAAGAAATTGAGGTGGTTACAACATCTGCAAATGATGTTGATGATACTGTTGCAATTAAGAAAGGAATAGCTATGGCTGAAAGCAAGAAATTTAATGAGAAAAAAATGAAAGAAAAAATAGAATTAGAAGATAAGGATTTAAAAATAATTAAAAAAATACCATCTAATTCAAATGATTTAGTAGTTATTACAGTTGCTAAAAAACTATGTGCTTATGTAATTGCAGTAACAGAAAAATCACCAAAAAAGTTTAGAGGAGTATTTGTTAATCGTATGCAAAATTATTGTTTAGATACTATTGAATATCTATTGGAAGCAAATTTTATACGAATGGATTCTACTACAAATAAAGAAAAAAGGGAACATTATCAAAAAGAGGCAATAGTTAAACTAAAACTATTAGGATATATAGCTATGGTTGCAGAGAGTTCTGATTGTATTCTAACAAAACAATATAAGCAGATTTCAATGCAATTAGCAGAAACTATTAATTTAATCGTCGCTTGGAAGAAAAGTGATGATGAAAGATGGCGTAAAAGAAATTAGGATTTCAGGTTGAAAGACCTTTAATTAAGGAGAAAATTTATTTTTGTGCGTTGTGTCTTTTGAGCCCCGTTGTGCTTTTTGGCACGCGCGCGTCGTTAACAAAAATGGTAATAGAAATTGGAACAATGTTAATAAACGCAATGGTGGGGCTCGCCCAGATTCACTTTTGAAGGAATCATTTATAGATTCAGAAAACAGATCAGAGAAATATATTTTAAGTAAAATATGTCAGTATTGTAAGGTGAAGGAATTTTCTTCTTTTCTAATCGCTAAAAGATATAATCTTAGTGCGATGGAAGAATATAGAAACACTCACACAAGCAACGAGTAAATTTACTCTTTGTGCGTTATAAGGAGTGTTTATTTTTTTGGAGGGAACTATGAAATTAGATGAAATTTTTACTTTTGAAAATTTGTATAGTGCATATAAAAATTGTAGAATGTCTAAACAACATAAGGGAGAAATTATTAGATTTGAATCTAATTTAGCAGTTAATTTAAATAATTTAAATAAAGAATTAATAACTAAGAATTATAAATTAGGTAATTATAAGAGATTTTACATTTATGAACCTAAAGAAAGATTGATAGAAGCTTTACCATTTAAAGATAGAGTAATGGTTAGATGTTTTTGTGATGTGTGCTTAAAACCTAAAATAGAAAGAAAATTGATATATGATAATTGCGCATGCAGAAAAGGTAAAGGAACAACATTTGCAATTGATAGATTACATAAATTTTTAAGGAGAGAATATTTAAACGAAAGTAATAATGATGTATATTTCTTAAAGTGTGATATTCGTAAATATTTTCCTAGTATTAATCATGAAATATTAATAGATTTATTAGAAGAAATAGTTTTTTCAGATGATGAAATGTGGATAATAAAAAAGCTAATTAAAGAACAGCCAGATAATGCAAGTATAGGATTACCACTTGGAAATCAATCAAGTCAATGGTTTGCTCTTTTATATCTAAATAAAGTAGATCATTATATTAAAGAACACTTAGGAATAAAATGCTATGTGAGATATATGGATGATATGATATTAGTTCATAGAGATAAAAAATATTTATCTGAATGTAAAAATAAAATAGAAAAACTATGTAATGATTCATTAGATTTAGAATTGAATGGAAAAACACAAATAGGAATGGTTAAAAATGGAATAGATTTTTTAGGTTATAGACACATTTTAAGTAGTTCAGGTAAAATTATAGTTAAACTAAGATACTCTTCAAAA
>CANRPB010000073.1 GCA_947632415.1 uncultured Bacilli bacterium | reverse complement strand
TCAATATTGATTTTCATGTCTTCGATAATAACAACTAAGTCACCAGTATTATGATGATTATAAATATTGGCTTCTAGAGTATCAGTATCGGTTATAATGATATTATCAAGTAAATAGTTATAGTCTATTTTAGTGGCAATATTGATAATTTTAGCTAAAAATTCACGATTATTTTTGTCTTTCATTACATTTTTAAAAACAACATCACGCATTAATTTTAAAACTTTACCTTGTTCTAAATATTTTCTTATAATAAACACCTCCATAATAATTATTCGACAAAAATTTTAAAAATCCTTCTTAAAATGCAAAAAAAATGAAAAATTTTAAAAATTAATTTTATTTATTGAACCAGCTTCCTTTTTTGATTGTAAATAAATAGATATTTTGTTATAATATTTTTAGAAATGGGATGGTAAAATGTTTGGGAGAAAAAGAGATAATGTTCGTGAGATTGATAAGCAAAAATTGAATGATTTGATTATTTTGGCTAAGAAGGTTCTTAAGATTTTATATATACTTTTGATTGTTATTGGTTTGTATTCCATTGTTCGCCTTACTAAGGAGGTGGGAATTGTTGGTTTTGTTTTTACTTTGTTGAGGATAATTGCGCCTTTGTTTATTGGTTTTATTGTGGCCTGGCTTTTTGATCCTCTTGTTAAGTGGTTACAGAAGAGGGGTGTTAGGAGAAGTCTTGGGACTGCTTTTGTGTATGTTTTGGTGATTGGTTTGTTTATTTTGATTATTGGTGGTATTATTCCTTTGTTGTCTGAGCAGTTAAATGAGTTTATTAAGATTATTCCTAGTATAATTGATAATTGTAAGTTGTGGTTGGATGGGATTCTTAATCGTTTGAGTGTTATTGATGGGCTTGATGTTGTGGCTATTGAAAAGGAGACGATGGGTAAGATTATTGAGGTAAGTACTAATTTGACTTCTGCTTTGCCTTCGATGTTGGTTGATTTTGTTAAGGAGTTGTTGTCTGGAATGGGGGCTATTGTTGTTGGTCTTGTGATTGGTTTTTATCTTCTTATGAGTTTTGATAATGTTAATGAGACTTTAATTACTTTATTTCCTAAAAAGATTCAGAGAAATACTAATGAGTTGATTTATGAGGTTAATCATTCTCTTCGAAAGTTTGTTATGGGTGCTTTGGTTGATTCAGTGTTGATTTTTGTGGTTAGTTCGATTGGGTTTGTTATTATTGGTTTGAAGGCGCCTTTTCTGTTTTCTTTGTTTTGTGCTTTGACTAATATTATTCCTTATGCTGGTCCTTATATTGGTGGTATTCCAGCGGTGATTGTTGGTTTTTCTCAGAGTCCGACTGTTGGTATTTTGACTCTTGTAATAATTGTTGTTGTTCAGTTTTTAGAGGGTAATTTTATTCAGCCTCTTGTTATGAGTAAGACGACGAAGTTGCACCCTGTTACGATTATGATTGGTCTTTTGATATTTGGTCATTTTTGGGGTATTTTAGGTATGTTTATTTCTACACCTGTTATTGCTTCTTTGAAGGCTATTTTAGTTTATTTTGATGATAAGTATAATCTTTTTAGATTTGGTGAAGAGGATATTGATGAGTAGGCTTGAGTTTGTTAAGAGGAATCCTCGTATATTTGTTTTGTGTGGTAAGGCTCAGAGTGGTAAGAGTTATATTGCTTGTGCTATGAAAGAGCGTTTTACGAGTGCGATTGTTCTTGCTTATGCTTCTTATTTGAAGGAGTATGCGAGGAATATTATTGGATGGAATGGTGATGAGGAGAGTAAGCCGAGGGATTTTTTGCAACAGCTTGGTGTTGAGTTGATTAAGGAGAAAATTGACGATTGTTTTTTGATAAATAGGATTATTGAGGATGTTAAGGTTTATTCTTATTTCTTTGATGTTATTATTATTTCTGATGCGAGATTTGTTGAGGAAATTGATTGTATTAGGAATAATTTTGATAATGTTTATGTTATAGGTGTATGTGGAACTGATAATTTTTTGACTGATAGTCAGAGAAGTCATGTGACGGAGACGGCTTTGTCTGGTTATGATGGTTATGATTATATTATTGATAATGATAGGAATGTTGATTTGGGTGTAATTATTGATGAGATTTTGGAGGAGTGTTTATGAGTATTGTGGCGATTGTTGGTATGTGTGGTAGTGGTAAGTCGATTGCTAGTGACTATTTTGAGAGTTTGGGTTATAAAAAGGTTTATTTTGGTGGTGTTACTATGGATAAGTTGAAGGAGGCTAATTTGGATGTTACACCATCTAATGAGAGAATGATGCGTGAGAGTCTTAGAAAACAGTATGGTATGGGTGCTTTTGCTCTTTTGTTGTTGCCTCGTATTGATGAGTTGGTTAAGCATGATAATGTTGTTTTGGATGGTTTGTATTCTTGGGATGAACTTAAGATTTTGAGGGATAAGTATGGTGATGCTTTGAGTGTTATTGGTGTTGTTGTTGATAGGTGTGTTAGATATGAAAGGTTGATGAGTAGGGATGTTAGGCCTTTAACGCGTGATGAGGCTGTTTCTCGTGATTTGTCGGAGATTGAGAATATTGCTAAGGCGGGTCCGATTGCGTTTGCTGATTTTTATGTTGATAATAATGGGTCT
This sequence comes from uncultured Bacilli bacterium, assembly GCA_947632415.1. Taxonomy (GTDB): domain Bacteria; phylum Bacillota_I; class Bacilli_A; order RF39; family UBA660; genus UBA3631. Next base: position 4,198 of record CANRPB010000073.1, on the reverse strand, counting down.
GTTTTGGAGTATAAGAAGAGGTTGGATGTTATAAAGAGTATTATTGAGAAGGAGTAGATGAGTATGAATTTGAAGGATTCGTTTATTGATTTTTTTGTTAAGAATGGGCATAAGTTAATTCCTAGTGCGCCTGTTGTACCGGAGAATGATCCGTCGGTTTTGTTTAATACGGCTGGGATGCAGCCTTTGATTCCTTATTTGATGGGTGAGGAGCATCCTTATGGTAAAAGGCTTGTTGATTATCAGAAGTGTATTAGGACTAATGATCTTGATGAGGTTGGTGATAAGACGCATCATACTTTTTTTGAGATGTTGGGTAATTGGTCTTTGGGTGATTATTTTAAGACTGAGAGTATTAATTATAGTTTTGATTTTTTGACTCGTGTTTTGAATATTCCTGTTGAGAGGCTTGCGGTTACTGTTTTTTCTGGTAATGAGCAAATTCCTAGGGATGATGTTAGTGCTGATGTTTGGAGGAGTTTGGGTATTAAGGATTCACGAATTGCTTTTTTGAGTGATAATTTTTGGATTGCTGGTGAGTATGGTCCTTGTGGTGGTGATTCGGAGATTTTCTATTTTAGGAGTGATGATGAGGTTCCTTGTGTTTTTGATCCTGATGATGATAGATGGGTTGAGATTTGGAATAATGTTTTTATGGAGTTTTATAAGAGTCCTGATGGTACAATAACGGAGTTACCTAAAAAGAATGTTGATACGGGTATGGGTTATGAGCGTATTTTGGCTGTTTATGAGGGTGTGACTGATAATTATAAAACTAGTGTTTGGAGGAATATTATTAAGACGATTGAAGATGTTTCTTCGAAGTCTTATGATGGTAATGAGGTTAGTATGCGTATTGTTGCTGATCATATTAGAACGGCTGTTTTTATTGCTGCTGATAATGCGATGATAAAGCCTTCTAATACTGATCAGGGTTATATTTTAAGAAGGCTTATTCGAAGGGCTATTCGTCATGCTAAGAAGCTTGGTATTGATATTAATTCTGATTGGGATCAAAGGATTGCGAATGCGGTTATTGATGAGTATAAGAGGTATTATGTTGAGCTTGAGCAAAATAGGCAGGTTGTTTTGGATGTTTTGCAGATGGAGAAGGAGAAGTTTAATCGTACTTTGGAGAAGGGTTTAAGGGAGTTTTATAAGAGGACTCGTGATGGGCATGATATTGATGCTGATTGTGCTTTTCATTTGTATGATACTTATGGTTTTCCGATTGAGTTGACGGTTGAGCTTGCTTGTGAGCTTGGGCTTAAGGTTGATGTTTCTGGTTTTAAGGAGAGGTTTAAGGAGCATCAGTCTTTATCGAGGACGGCTTCGGCTGGTAAGTTTAAGGGTGGTCTTGCTGGTAATAGTGAGATTGAGACTAAGTATCATACGGCTACGCATTTGCTTAATGCTGCTTTGCGGGTAGTTGTTGGTAGTGGTGTTCATCAAAAGGGTTCTAATATTACGCCGGAGAGGATGCGTTTTGATTTTTCTTGTGATCATAAGTTGACGGATTGTGAGAAGAGGGATGTTGAGGATTTGGTGAATAAGTGGATTGGTGATGGTTTGTCTGTTACTAAGGAGGAAATGAGTAAGGAAGAGGCTATTAAGTCTGGTGCTGAGTGTATGTTTATTGAGAAGTATCCTGATGTTGTTACTGTTTATAAGATTGGTGATGTTTCTAGGGAGTTGTGTGGTGGTCCGCATGTTTCTAATACTAGTGTTCTTGGTACTTTTAGGATTATAAAGGAGGAGGCTTGTAGTGCTGGGGTTAGGAGAATAAAGGCTGTTTTGGAGTAAAAAAAAATTGGTGTTTTGCCAATTTTTTATTGTTCTTTGATGGTTGGTATTAGTATATCGAGGTTTGTGTCTTCGTACATTGGTTCTGTTCCTTTGATGTAGTAAAACATTCGTTTATGGACTGTGTCGTCGGTTGCTAGTTCGCCGCTGATGGGGTCGACTATGACGCCTACGACGTTGTTGGGGATGTCATACCATGCGTCTTCGGTGTCTTTGAGGCAGTTTTCGATGGTGTTAAACCAGATGTTTTTGGCTATGGAACTGTCGGTTGATGGTGTTTCGCGGTTGTCGTCGTAGCCGCTCCATACGCCTACGAGGAGGTTTTTGTTGAATCCGAAGATGAGTCTGTCGGTGTCTGTTGTTCCGGTTTTTATGGCGTATTTGTGGTTTAGTTTGCCGGCGAGGCTGATTAGGGTTGGGTAGTTGTAGTCGATGAAGTCTGATGAGTAGGTACTGGTGAGCATTTCGTTTAGGATAAATACTTGACTTTCGTTTAGGACGATTTCTGGTTTGTCTTCGTGTTGATATAGGATATTGCCGTCTTCGTCTTCTACTTTTTCGATTAGGTATGGTTCTCTTTTTACGCCACTACTTGCTAGTGTTCCGTATGCTTCCATCATTTCGTATAGGCTTATTTCTTCGGTTCCTAGTGCGAGTGATGGTATTGCTTCTAGTTGTTCATTGATTCCGACTCTGTTTAGTGTGTTTACGAGTGTTTCTTCGCCTAGGAAGAGGTGTGTTTTGACTGCAAAGATGTTGTCTGAGTAGGATATGGCTGCTTCCATGCTGATGGATTTGTTGGGGTATGTGTCTCCGTAGTTTTTGGGACTGTAGGTTTTGTCGGTTGAGAAGGTGAATGTTGTTTTTTCGCTTATGAATGTTGATGATGGTGTGAAGCCGTTTTCAAGGGCGGCGTAGTATAGGAATGGTTTTATTGTTGATCCGACTTGTCTTTTGGCGCTTATGGCTCGGTTGTATTGGCTTTCTTTGTAGTCTCTTCCGCCTGTGAGGGCTAATATGGCGCCGGTGTTAGGGTCCATTATTATGCTTGATATTTGTATTTCGTTGTTGTCTTTTAGATTGTCGGTTACGCTTTGGTCGAGTATTGTTTGATAGTCCATGTTTAGGGTTGTGTATATTTTTAGGCCTTTTGTTTCTAGGAATGATGATGGGATGTTTTTTATGTTTTTTAGTTCGTTTATGACGGCGTCTTGGTAGTACATTAGGCTGGTTATGTTTTCGTTTGTTTTGTCTCCGATGAAGTTTAGTTCTTTGTTGTAGGCTGTTTCGGCTTGTTCTTCGGTTATGTATTGGTTGTCTACCATGCTTTTTAGGATTGTTTTTTGTCTGGTTTTGGCGTTATCATAGTTTGATATGGGGGAGTAGTAGCTTGGTGATTTAGGTATTCCGGCTAATATGGATGCTTCTGCTAGGTCGAGGTCTTTGGCGTGTTTGTTGAAGTAGTATAGGGCGGCGTTTTCTATTCCGAAGACTCCTCCGTAGTTGATGGTGTTTAGGTATCCTTCGAGGATTTCTTTTTTGCTGTATTGACTTTCTAGTTTGATTGTTATCCATGCTTCTTCGATTTTTCTTTTCCATGTTTTTCCGAAGTCAAGGAATAGGTTTTTGGCGTATTGTTGGGAGATGGTTGATGCTCCTTCTACTGTTTCTTTACTTTTTATATTGTTGTACATGGCTTTGATTATTCTTAGGTAGTCGAAGCCGAAGTGTTTGTAGAAGTGTTTGTCTTCGGTTGAGATACTGGCGTTTATTAAGTCTGGTGATATGTCGTTTAGGTTTACCCAGTCGTCGTTGCTGTATTGGGTGCCGTTTATGTCGTAGAAGTAGTAGTTATTAGCGCTTGATATTGATAGTTTTTTTGAGTAGTGGGCGTATATGTATAGTGATACATAACAGACAATTAGTAAAATTATAAAAGTACAGTTCCATTTAAGGAGTTTTTTTAATATCTTCATATTATCACACCAATCTAATATTAGTATTGGAAATTTTTAAGAAAATTAATCAAAAAATTGATGTGGTTTTGTAATTTGTTTTGTTTATTTATGTCTAATTTTTACATAATTATTATTTATATAGTAATCGTCATGAAATGTATGATGTTTTATTGGAAAATTATATTCAAATGTATTTAGCAAGGTAAAATTTCAACTCAATTTAAATTATTTTGATGGTATTAATTATCAATATATGTTGAATGTTATTGGTGTTTATTTTGTTTACTTTTTTGTTGTTTTCTAATTTTATATCGGTTTTCTTATTGTGAAAAGGAAATTGGTATTTTACGGATACTTGGCGTTATTAATAAGGATGTTGTTAAAATTTTTGGTTATTGCTGTTGTTTCATGGATGTTTTCAATGATTGGTTTTGTAT
>CANRPB010000072.1 GCA_947632415.1 uncultured Bacilli bacterium | reverse complement strand
TGGCTCCATAGCTCAGTCGGTAGAGCAGAGGACTGAAAATCCTTGTGTCGCTGGTTCAATTCCCGCTGGAGCCACCACTTAAAAATAAACGATAGGTATGCGCTCGTAGATCAATTGGATAGATCGTTTGACTACGGATCAAAAGGTTATGGGTTCGACTCCTATCGGGCGCACCATTACCGGGAAATGGCTCAACTTGGTAGAGCACTTGGTTTGGGACCAAGGGGTTGCAGGTTCAAATCCTGTTTTCCCGACCATTTAGATTATTAACCCTTGCATTGCAAGGGTTTTATAATACAAAAAAAATAAAATCTAAGGGAGAAAAATTATGAAAAATAAAGTTGTTATCATAGGCTGTGGAAATGTAGGAATGAGTTATGCATATGCACTACTAAACCAAAGAACATACGTAAACGAACTAGTCCTAATCGACTTAGACCAAGAAAGAGTAATAGGAGAAGTAATGGACTTAAACCACTGCTTAGCATTCTCACCATCAAAAATATCAATAAAAGCAGGCGACTACGCAGACTGCAAAAATGCCAGCATCGTTTGTATTGCCGCAGGAGCAAACCAAGGCCCAGGCGAAACAAGAATGGACTTAATAAACAAAAACTCCGTTATCTTTAAATCCATAATCAAAAACGTCATAAAAAGTGGCTTTGACGGTATATTTTTAATTGCCACAAACCCATTAGATGTTATGACATACATTACATGGAAATACTCAAAATTCGAACCAAATCGTATTATCGGTAGCGGAACAAGCCTAGACACCGCAAGACTAAAATACATGATAGGAGAAAAATTACAAATAAGTCCCAAAAATGTACATGCATACGTAATAGGAGAACACGGCGACTCCGAATTTGTACCATGGAGTAACGCCAACATTAGTCTGCAAAATATAAAAGACTACTTAACAGAAGAAGAATTAAACGACATCTACATAAATGTACGTGATGCAGCATATGACATTATCAAAAGAAAAGGATCAACACACTATGGAATAGGAATGTGTCTAGTACGCATCACCAACGCCATCCTAGGAGACGAAAACAGCATCATAACCATTTCAACATATGACAAAGAAAACAACATATTTATAGGTTGCCCAGCAACAATAAACCGTAACGGAGTCAGAGAAAAAATATACCTAAAACTAAACAAAACCGAAGAAGAAAAACTAACCAACTCAATAAATATTATTAAAGAAGCAATAAATAAAATCGAGGAGTAACTATGAGATTAAGTCATGATTGGAAAGACTACAAACTAATAGACGCCGGCAACGGAGAAAAACTAGAAAACTGGAACGGCATAATCCTAAGAAGACCAGATCCACAAGCAATGTGGCCAATTAACAACACAAAAATATGGAACCAAGTAGATGGATTTTATCACCGCAACGACAAAGGCGGAGGATATTGGGACTTCAACAAAAAACTAGAAGACTACTGGACCGTAAAATACAAAAAATTAACATTCAAAGTTAGTCCAACTAACTTCAAACACACAGGTTTATTCCCAGAACAAGCAGTAAACTGGGATTTTATGATAGAAAAAATCAAAAACAGTTCCAGACCAATAAAAGTATTAAACCTATTCGCCTACACAGGAGGCGCTACAATGGCATGTTCAAGCGCTGGTGCGATAGAAGTTGTCCACGTTGACGCAGCAAAAGGAATGGTCGAATGGGCAAAAGAAAATATGCGCCTATCACACTTAGAAAACAATCGCATCAGATTCATCGTAGACGACTGTCTAAAATTTGTCTTAAGAGAACAAAGACGAGGGAACAAATACGACGCCATCATAATGGATCCCCCAAGTTACGGAAGAGGACCAAACGGTGAAGTATGGAAATTTGAACACAACTTATACAATCTAATAAATGCCTGTATGAACATCCTATCAGATAAACCACTATTTTTCCTAATAAACGCCTACACAACCGGTATATCAAGTACAGTATTAGAAAACATATTAAAAACAACCCTTGTACCAAAATACAAAGGCTCAGTCGATGCCGACGAAGTAGGCCTACCCATTGAAAGCAACAATTTAATCCTACCATGCGGTATATGCGGAAGATGGCAAGCCAATGATTAAAATACTATACGAAGACAACCACGTCATAGCAGTAGTAAAACCAATAAACATGCCTGTTTGTCCAGACGAAAGCCACGACCAATCCTTACTAGACTACATAAAAAAATATCTAAAACAAAAATATAACAAACCAGGAAACGTTTACCTAGGACTTATCCATAGACTAGATAGACCAGTAGGAGGAATAATGGTCTTTGCCAAAACAAGCAAAGCCGCAAGCCGCATGGCCGAACAAATAAGAACCAACAAAATAACAAAAAAATACTATGCTGTTATCTGTGGAAATCTAAAAGGAAAAGGTATCATGAAAGATAAACTCCTAAAAGACAAAACCACCAACATAGTAACCATCAACGAACAAGGAAAAGAAGCCATTTTAGAATACCAAACAATCGCCAATACCAAAGAATACTCACTAATTGACATACATCTAATTACAGGTAGACCTCATCAAATAAGAGTACAATTCTCAAGTAGAGGCTATCCACTATACGGAGATCAAAAATACAATCCTAAAGCAAAAAAAAATCAACAAATAGCCCTATTCTCATACTACCTATCATTTACACATCCAACAACAAAAGAAAAAATAGAGTTAAGAGAACCTCTACCACCAAGAAAACCCTTCGATACATTTAAAAAAAATACTGGTACATACTAACTGTATCAGTATTTTAAATTGAAAAAAATTGATATAGACATAAAAAAATAAATTTGATAAAATATAAAAAAGATAGGATTTGATAATATGAACGAAAAAAAAATAAACTATAAACTAATTAATACAGTACTTATTCTAGTAGCATGTTTTCTATTTTACAACACACTAGGATTATGGAAATATGTAATCGACAAAACAATAGAAATAACATCACCATTCATTATATCCTTCGTAATCGCCTACGCCCTATATCCCATCATGATAAAATTACGCCAAAAAGGCATGCGCAAACCATTAGCGATAACTCTAATATTAGTTTGTATTACAGGATTCTTAATTATACTGATATCCCTATTAATCCCCATAATTGCCGAACAACTAGGCGCACTATCCAATATGATATCAACATTCATTCAACAAATGTCAATAAAATATAACATTGACCTAAACTACATTCAAGAAAACATCACCGACGTAAATGGACTTATCAACAACTACGGAAAACCAATAAGCGATTTCTCATTCTCCTTCATTTCCAAATCAATAACATTCCTAAGTCGCTTTGTAATATGCTTCATAACAACCATTTACTTCCTAGTAGACATGGACAAGATAAGAGCAAAACTAAAAAAATGGCTAAAAAGAAAACATAAACGTACATATAACTACTTGAAAAGATTAGACTACGAAGTAGGACAATACTTCATTGGACTTGAAAAATATATCGTAATCCAATTCATAGAATACACACTAATATTCTTTCTTATTGGTCACCCATACTACCTCATCCTAGGAATATTATGTTCAATAACCACCATAATACCATACTTTGGCGGAATATTTGCCAATATAATCGCATGCATAACCTCCTTTTTTATCTCAACAAAACTATTCATTCTAACACTCCTAGTAGCCCTAATATGTCCAAACATCGATGGTTATATAATCTCACCTAAAGTATACGGTAAAACCAACAATATTCCAGCCATTCTAACCATATTTGCCGTCTTTGCCGGAGGAATTATATATGGTGTAACAGGTATTATCATTGCCCTACCAGTCGCCATAATCCTCTTAGCAACCTTCCGCTTTTACGAAGAAGACATAAACGATAAAATAGAAGATATCAAGAACAGAAAGTAATATTATTGCAAAATAATATTTCTTTTTTTAAATATGTAAATAAAAAGTTAAGCAAAAAATTAAAATAAGTGTTTTTATTTTCATAAATATCTGCTATAATTATTATTAGAATAATGAGGGTGGATAAAATGAATAATGTGATTAATGCAATGTCTAAATTTAAAACAAATTTAGGTAACTTTATTGACGAATATAAAAACGAACTAGAACATATAGAAAAAGAAGAAGAATTTATAAGAACACTTAGTGACGTAATAAACTACAGTAAAAATGATATCCTTCTTTTGCCATTTTACGATCAAACAATCCTATCGCGAATTTTTGAGAGAATATCTCCACTTTCTTCAAATGAAATGAATAAAATAAAAACAGCAAAATACCTAATTGAAGCAAGCAAATCAGTTGATAAAAGCCATTTTTTACAATACAACAATGCAGTAAAAGATATAAAAAACATATTTGACAATATCAACTCATACTATGAAAAAATGCTTGCCGACGAAACACTAAAAACAAACAAAGAAAAATACAGTTCAATAGTTGAAAATTACGAGATAATCTACAATAAAATTGGTGAAGACAGTTTTAAAAGCATAATTGACGACGTCGATTTATTTGAAGAAACAATAACCAACTGTAAGCTAGAAAATGAAGACATAAGCACTATTTTAAACATAGCAATAAAAGACAATTTAAAATACTTAGACACAGCCGGAATTAGTATCGAAAAAAAAGACAATAAATCACAAGACGAAATATATGACTTAAGTCATCTTCTAAGGGAAGAATAGGTGAAAAAAATGGAACTAAAAAATTATTTGATCGAACTACTTTCAAATATTATCCACGATAAACTAGAAATGTTATCAGAAACCGAGGATAATATGAAAAAAACCGAAGAATACAAAAAAATAGAAGAAATATTTAGCGATGTTTCTAACGTCTTAAACGTCGATAACGACGAATTAAGAAAAGTATTAAATAGTATCACAGATGAAGATACAGTTGAAGGAATAATATCCAACGTCGATATGATTAAAATTGTCTTAAATGGAGAAAACAATGGACTTGACTTGTCACTAGATGAAAGTCAAGAAGCTCTAATAAAAGGTGTCTATGACATTGTCTATAATCATCGCACAGAACTTGAAAACAAATGCACAGAAACAAAAGCATATTTAGAAGACTTCATAGCGCGTTGCGAGAACCTAAGCAACGAGATTGGTATTGGTGTTGTAAGAGACATCGACACCTTAGACGTAATATTAAAAGATAAAGAAGTAAGCGACGAAGAAATCATAAAATACAAACTAGAAATACTAAGAAACAACAACAGTAACTATAACCTCAACTTAGAAGGAAAAGGAAAAGAAGAAGTAGAACTACGTCTTGCATTCAAGAAAATAGATATTGACTTTGATACACTTAATGAAATCGAGAAAAAAATATTAATAAACTATGGAAACATAGACAATATAAACGAATTAATTGAATACATACTTTCAAAAAAACTTCAATTTTCAATTAATAATTTATTTATTCTACTCGTATTTTCAAACGTATCTAACTTATCTAAAATCTATGATATCACCACAACATACGAACTTAATTTTGATAAACTATTCATGATGCCAGGTGTATTCATAAAAGACCAAGAACTAATAAATACAATAATTGAAGAAAACAAAAATGAAGAAGACTACTACAACATCAGTTATCTAGAAAACATTCAAGCACAATTCGATATCTTCAATAAAAACATCAGTCTATTATTAGAAAAAAACAAAAATATTAAAGAATGCTTTAAAACCAACATTTTATCCCTAATAATACCTGATATGCAAAAAAACATTGCAATTTTAGAAGAATTACCACTAAGTGATAAAGAATTTAGTATCATTGTTATAAATCCTTTCTTAGCAACATCAAAATCATCATTTGAAGAATGTGGACTAAGAGATTATATTAACAATAACCCATTAAGACTAACAACGTCATACTACCGATTAAAAGAAATCGCAACAAGAATTATCGACGCTCGTAAAAATGGCAAAATAATCTTTAGAAGCCTAAGTGATAAGAAAAACTATTGGTTATCAAAAAACATAACTATTGGTGAACCCAAAGAAAATGTGCAAGAGGTGATTAAGTGGAATTTTTAAAAAAATATAACATAACTGACGAAGACATAACCATCATAAGAAACAATAACTACGAAGAAATAATCAATATTGTAATATACAACAAAAATAATGTATGTGAAGTAATAGATTACCTACTATCAATCGGTATAAATACCCAAACACTAGCCCAAATGTTATCCGATAGATTAGACATATTTCTAAGAACAGTAACCGAATTAAAAAGTTCATTTGATAAATTTAATATCGATAACCTAATAACCATAATAAATGATGATATAGCAAACTTAAAATTTATTTAGAAGGAGACACAATATGAAAAATAAGTTAACAAATAGTAACCTAGGGGGGGGGGTGCGAAAGACTAGTAAAATAAAGGCTTTCACCCTCATAGAACTACTCGCTATAATAGTAATACTTGCGATAATTGCAGTAATAACTGTACCAATAATATTAAATATAATTGATAATTCAAGAAAAGGAGCAGCGATAGATAGTGCCTATGGCTATAGAGATGCCGTAAACCAATACTATATATCAGAACTAACAAAAATAGGAGAGAAAGATTTAGACGGATTCTTTAATCTAAATAGTAATGGAGAATTATTAAATGGTTCTAATCCTACACCAACGACCATTCCCTTTACAGGGAAAGCCCCAGAAGGAGGAAGTGTAGTATTAGATGAAGGCTCAGTAGAGGCAGCATGTCTAACCATAGGCAACTATAAAGTAACAATGATAGGAGGAGAAGTATACTCAACGGAAAAAGGAAAATGTAGTGGAATAGAAGTATACTTGAATCCAAAACCAGAAGAAGGACAAAGCACAAGTTGTACAAAGGAAGAATATAATAGTAATGAAAAAAAATTAGAAAAAGAAGGTTGTATGAAATGGTATGTATA
>CANRPB010000071.1 GCA_947632415.1 uncultured Bacilli bacterium | reverse complement strand
ATAAAGAATAACATGTAATAAAATGTTGCGCAAATGCGTAATTTTCATAATTTGATAAAGAATATATACAGAAAATTGAAAATCTGTCTAGCAAATTTTAAAAATCGGTAAAAAAAAATTTACCAATTTTTAAAATTGATAAAATCGCCAAAAAATGAATTTATTTATAATTATGTATAAGGTTTTAGATGATTATTTTATTTTCGTTTGTTTTTTTGTTTGTTGAATAGATTTGGACAGTGTTTTTTTATTATGCATAGTGATTTACCTATAGTATATGGTATGATTGGATGTGTATTGTATGTTTTTAGGATTATTTTTATTTTTTTGTTATTGGTATTGTAGGTTTTTAAGTATTTTTTTGTTTCTTCGTGTGTTATGATTTTTTTTGTTTCTTTAATTTTATCTTTGAATGTTAGGTTGTTTTTTCTGTGTAGATTTTCTAGGCATCCTATTGTTCTTTCGATAAAGTGGTTTGATATAAAATTTATGTATGTTTTGTAGTTGATGTCAAAGTAGTTAAATAGTTTTATAAAATCTTGATTTTCTTTTATTCTTATTTCAAAGAGGTTAGGAATGTATTTTGTTGTAATTGAGTTGTTGTTTTCTCTAACGTAATGATATAGACAATCATTTATATTATAGAGTGTTTTGGTATTTTTTAGATATTCTTGGTTGAAATAGTTGTCTTCGCCAAAAGTGATGTTAGGGAATTTGATGTTGTTTTTTGTTATAATTTCTTTTTTGTACATTTTGTTCCAAACATTATATAATAGGTCATGATTATATAATTTCACTAAGTCTTCTTTTATTTGTTGTTTGTTTGAGTAATATTTTTCTTCACTTTGAAATTTGTCTTTGTTTTTTTTGTTTGTTTCGGAATAGAATCCGCATATTGTAAGGTCTGGGTTATATTTATCGGCAATATTTATAAATTTATTTAACATATTTGGTTCAAGGTAATCGTCTGCGTCAATAAATATTAGGTATTCACCGTGTGATGCGTTTATGCCTATATTTCTTGTTTGCGCTACGCCTTGGTTTTTGGTATTGATTAGGGTTATTCTTTGGTCTTTTATTTTTTTTATTTTGTCGCTTGTTTTATCAGTTGAACCATCATTTATTATAATTAATTCAAATTTTTTGTAGTTTTGGGATAGAATTGATTTAATGGTTTTTTGGATGTATTTTTCGCAGTTATGTGCTGGTACGATGATAGATAGTTTCATGGCTAGTTTTCTCCTTTTATTATGACAGTGATGGTTTTTAGTATTATTTTTAAGTCTAGAGTTATACTTTTGTTGTTTATATAGTATAGTTCATATTTTATTCTTTCGTCATATGTTAAATTGTTTTTTCCGTTAATGGCCCAGTTGCCTGTTAGACCTGGTTTTACGCTTAAGATCATGTCTTTGCTTTTACCGAATTTTTTGATTTCTTCTTTTATTACTGGTCTTGGTCCGACTAGGGTCATGTCTCCTTTTAGAATGTTTATAAATTGTGGCATTTCGTCAATGGATGTTTTTCTTAGAATTTTTCCAATTTTAGTTAATCTTGGATCATTTTTTATTTTATATGATGCTTCATATTCTTTTTTTATTTTTTTATCTTTTAATATTTCTTTTAATAGTTCATCGGAGTTTATTACCATGGTTCTATATTTATACATTTTAAATTCTTTGCCTTTTTTTCCGATTCTGTTTTGGGTGTAGAAGATTGTGTCGTAGTCTTTGTTTAGTATAAATATAATTTTTATTATTATACTTAGTGGAATTAGTATTATAATTCCTATTATTCCAGTTATTATATCAATCATTTTTTTTAGAATTAAATACATAAAATCATACTTTCTTTTTTTGTTTTTGTTCTTTTATAATTATATCATGTTTATTTAAGATTATAACATAGAAATTAATTAACTTCAAGCAGACGACATATTTTTTTTTTAATGTTTGTAATAATTATATTTATCTAGGAGGGGTTTCTTTAATGGGTAGGTATAATAAAGATGATTTGTCGTTAATGGTTCGTAAAAATATTAGAAAGTATAGGTTGATGCGTGGTTATACGCTACAGGAGTTGGCTGATTTAACTGGATTAACGCATGGCTATGTTAGGGATTTGGAGTGTTTTAGTATTGATAAAACTCCTTTGCTTGAAACAATTGGTAAATTTGCGGATGCGTTGGAGATTGATATAAGACAATTATTTGATGATGTTAAATAGGTATTAGTTATGTTTTTATTTAATTTTTTTGATATTATTTGTATTTAGTATTGTTTTATGTGTGATGTTTTTAATTTTATTTACTTGGTTTGTTTTTTTATGATATAATTATGTCGTCTAATCAAAGGTTGGGATAGTATGAATTATGATTTGTCTGTTGTAATACCAATATATAATAATGATAAATATATAGAAAGATGTGTAAAAAGTATTTTAAATAACAAGTGTAAAGTGGAGATAATAGTTGTTGATGATGGTAGTAATGATGATACTAAAAATAAATTATGTGGTTTGAGTGAATATATAAAGGTAATAAGTTTGAAAGATAATATGGGTGTAAGTGTTGCGAGGAATGTGGGTTTAAAAATGGTGTCAGCTCCTTATTTTACATTTGTGGATAGTGATGATTATGTTGAGCCAAATATGTATGATTTTTTATTGGAGCAGGCAATGATGAATGATGTGGATATTGTTGGGTGTAATTATTGTGAGTTTTCGAATAAAAAAATAAGGTCAAAGTATAGGCATGATAATCGGTTATTATTTAGTGATGATATATTAAAAAAAGTGTTGTGTGATCAGATTTCGTTGGTTGTATGGGATAAAATATATAAGACGATTGTGTATAAGGATGTTTCATTTTCTGAAGGTTTAAAAATAAATGAGGATTGTCTTTATACTATTAGTTGTTTGTCAAAAGCGGGTAAGGCTATATTTTTTAATAAGTATTTATATAATTATTGTAAAAATGATGGTTCAATAACTAGTGGTTATACGTGTGAACAGGTTAAATGTAATGATTATTTAAAGTGTATTGATGGTGATATTTTAGATAAGTTAAAGGGTTATAGTGAGTATGATTTTTATATAAGTTGTGATTGTTTAAAGCAGGTTCATTTGTATTCTAAGTGTGTTGATAAAGAGAATAGGTATAAGTATTTAAGTGAAAATATAAGTGATAAGGTTTTGAAACGTTTGCTTAAGTATAAGATAAATGGATTGGTTAAGGTGGAAATAGTAGTTTATTTAATAAGTATTAAATTGCATTTGTTTTTATTTCCTATATATGCTTATGTGAGAGGAAAGGTAAGGCGTACGGTATGAAGTATTCGATAATTGTAACTGTTTATAATAAGGAGAAGTATCTTGAGAGGTGTTTGAAGAGTGCTTGTTGTCAAACATTTAAGGATTATAGTGTTATAGTTGTTAATGATGGATCGACTGATAATAGTGAGAAGATAATTAAGAAGTATCAGAGGAAGTATAAGTTTAAGTATTATTTTAAGGATAATACTGGTGTGGCTGATACTAGGAATTTTGCGATTTCAAAGGTTAAGTCTGATTATTTTTTGTTTTTGGATGCGGATGATTTTTTGGCGCTTGATTTATTGGAGATGATTGATAAGTATAGTGATTATGATGTGCTTAGTTTTAATTCTGTTGTTCTTAGTGAGGATTTAAAGTATAGGAAGAAAGTTTTGAAGCCTGTTTTTAGTGGTAATGGGGAGGATTATTTTATTGATTTGGTTAATAAAAGGTGTGATTTTACGGTTCCGTGGGGGTATGTATATAGAACTGATTTTTTTAGGAATAATGGTTTTTCTTATCCAAAGGGTAGGATTTTAGAGGATTTTTATTTGATTTTTTTTGTGATACTTGAGTGTAAAAGATTGGTGTCTATTGATTATACTGGTTATTATTATGTGGAGACTTGTGATAGTATTATTAATAGTTTGGAAAATAGGAAGTTGATTGCTGATACTTATCTTGATTATTTTGATATCCTTAATAAGGATATGGAGAAGTATTGTGATAGTGTTAAGAGGTGTTTTAGGTCTTATTTGGCGGGGACTTTGATATGGTATGGTAGTAAATTAACGGGTAGAGAACAGCGTGATTATATAAAGAGATTAAAGAGTGTTCGTGTGTTTGATTTTTTGGATAGATCTTTTGTTAAAATTGCTTTTATAAAGTTGTTGTTTGTTTTTAATTTGTATTATCAGATTAGAGGTTTGATTAAGGGTGATGTATGAGGTTTGATAAGCGAGTAGTTTTTTATGGTGAGGAAGCGTTTTCTTGTCAGTTGGCTTTTGTTTTAGGTATTAAGGATTATGAGATGTTTGATGAGGCTTTAGCTTTTGATCATGATTTTGTTTTGATAATTTGTTGTAATGATAAGTTGATTGGTGATTATGTTAAGAGGAATCGTTTAAAAAGAAGGATTGATTATTATTATATAAGTGATGTTTATAGGGTTATGAATAAGGGTTTTGTTCGTAGGCTTAGTTTTGATAGTTATAGGTTTTATTTGAATAAGCATAATCTTATAAATATATTTCATATTGTGAGGCCTAATTTTTGTAGTGTTAGTTTAATAAATAAGATTCCGGTTGAGTTTTTGAAGGTTTCGGAGATGTTTTTGAAGACTGTTAATTCTAAGCAAAGGGGTATTTCTTGTAGTCGTTTGCACACGGAGTGTAATGTTGATAGTGATGGTTATTTGTGGGGGTGTTGTCCGGGATGGATTAAGTTACCTTTTGGTAATATTTTGAGTGATGATAATTCTTATGATTCTTATATGGCAAGGGTTATAAAGTTGTCGTCTTTGAATCGAACTTTTTGTTTTTGTGATGTGTATAAGTGTAGGTATAATCATGGTGTGGTTTTAGATTACGCTCGTTGTGTTGATGAGGTTTTGGATTATCCTAGTGAACTTACGGTGTCTATAGATAGGGCTTGTAATTTGAGGTGTAGTAGTTGTAGGAAGTGTTTTTATAATAGGACTGATGATAAAACTTGGGAGATTTATAATAAGATTTTGGCTACTGGTTGGTTATCTAAGTCGGATGTTGTTCTTGCTGGACAGGGGGAAGTGTTTTTAAGTCCTGTTTATAGGCGTATGCTTATTGATGATATTAAGAGTGATAGGATAAAGTTGTTTACTAATGGTACTCTTTTTAATAGGAAAAATTGGGATTTGGTTAGTTCTATTTATAAGGAAATTTATGTTTCGGTTTCGGTTGATGCTGCGAGTTTTGATACATATAAGAAGTTGAGGGGTGGTAATTTTAATTATTTGGTTAAGAATTTAAGGATGTTGGGTGAGTTTAGGAAGCAGGGTAGGATTGTGTTTTTTCAACTTAATTTTGTTGTTCAAAGGGATAATTATTCGGAGATGAAGGATTTCGTTAATTTGGGCAAGGAGATTGGTGTTGATAGGATTAATTTTACTAAACTTAATAATTGGGGTACTTTTTCTGATCGTGTTTATAGGGAGAAGAGTTTAATTATTGATAATAGGTATTTAGATAGATCTTTGTATGTGTTATTGTGTGATGATGTTTTTAAGGATGATATGGTTGATGTTGAATCGTTTGATGAGTATATGTTGGAGTCTGAGAAGATATATGGTGATGTATGAATAAGAAAATTATGAATAATTTTTTTTATAATCTTTTGTATCAGTTGGTTATTGCTTTGGTTCCTTTGATTACTTTGCCTTATAAGACTAGGGTTTTGTCTCCTGATACGATTGGTGTGTATAGTTATGTTTTTTCTGTTTTGTCTTATGTTTTGATGTTGGGTTCTATTGGAATGGGTCTTTATGGACAAAGGTCTATTGCTTATGTGAAGGATAATCGGTTTGAGCGTAGTAGAATTTTGTATGAGTTAATCTTGTTGAAGGCTATGTCTTTGTTTATAGTTGCGGTTATTTTTTATTTATTTTTTGGATTAAGTAGTATATATAGGGTTTATTATTTAATTTTTGGTGTTGAGATATTTATTAGCATGTTTGATGTTACTTGGTTTTTTCAGGGAATTGAGGATTTTAAAAGAATTAGTTTAATAAATATTGTTACTAGGGTTTTGAATGTTATTTTTATTTTTTTGTTTGTGAAGAGTGATAGTGATTTGCTTGTTTATGTTGTTCTCACTGTTGTTTTTGATGTTTTGCCTATTATTTTGTTGTTATTTAGTTTGCTTAAGTATGTTCAGTTGGTTAATTTTAAGGATATTAGGGTTTTTAGTCATTTGAAGTTGTGTTTGTTGTTGTTTATTCCACAGATTTGTATTCAAATTTATACTGAGTGTGATAAGATTATGCTTGGTAGTTTACAGGGTGACATTAGCGAGGTTGGGTATTATGATTATTCTAATAAGATTATTCAGATTGTTTTGAAAATAATTATTTCTTTGACTACGATAATGTTACCGGTGATTGCGTATCATTTTAGTGTTAATAATCATGATAAAATAAAGAGGTATGTTGATGAGTTGGTTAATTTTGTGGTTTTTTTTGGGCTTCCTATTACTTTTGGTTTAATTTCGGTTTGTGATAATTTGGTTTTGGTTATTTTCGGAAGTAATTATTTTAGGGTTTCTATTTTATTGAAAATTCTTGCTTTTTCTATTTTGCCTATTAGTTTAACTGATGTGGTGGAGAGGTATTTAATTTCTACTAAAAATGAGGTTCGATTTACGGTTTATATTGTGATAGGTATGTTTGTAAATTTAGTTTTAAATTTGGTTTTAATTAGGTATTTTTCTTCTGTTGGTGTAGCGCTCGCTACTATAGTAACTGAGTTTGTTGTTCTTTTTATTGAGTTTCCTATTATAAAGAAGTTAGTTAATGTTGGTGTTGTTATTGGTAATTTTTTTAGGTATGGTTTTTTTTCTGTTTTAATGATGGTTTTGGTGTATATGATTGGACAGTTTGGATGTAGTGTTTGGGTTTTATTGGTTCAGGTTTTGGTTGGTTTGTTGTTTTATTTGTTTTTGCTTATTTTGACTCGTGATAGTATATTTAGTAGTTTGATTGATAAATTTAGGAGATAGTTGTTA
>CANRPB010000070.1 GCA_947632415.1 uncultured Bacilli bacterium | reverse complement strand
AATAATCAAGTTATTATAATATGAAAAAAAGTAAGTGTTCCTTACTTATTTTCTAGTGTCCTTGACTGAACTGTAACATTTAAACCCTCAAAATCTCTTATTTTTATTGACATTTTAGGGATATATGATAAAATTATTTTAAGGTAAAGATGTTCGCAGAAGTATACTACTTCTGCGAACATCTTTTACATTACTTTACACTTTTTTCTTTAACTTACTAATCTGTACACTATAATCACCATTAGTTATAAAACTTCCAACAACAACAATATCTGTACCCTTAACCATATCAATAGTAGAATCATTAATACCACCATCAACAGAAATTAAAAAATCATTTTTTTTCTTTAAAGCACACAACTCATTAATCTTATCAGTTGAAGAAGGGATAAAACACTGTCCTCCCTTACCAGGACTAACACTCATAACTAAAACTAAATCAACATACGCAAGCAAATCCTTAATAGAAGCAACACTAGTTTCAGGATTAATAGCGATACCAACTTTAATATTTTTTTCACGTATTTTTTTAATTATAGAAAAATGATCACTAGTAGCCTCATAATGAAAAGTAATAAACTCAGGATTCAACTTAGCAAAATCATCAATATATTTGTCTAAATCACTAACCATTAGATGAACATCTAATTTTTTACTAGTATTACCAAAAACACTCTTTAAATCATCATAAACCCACGTCTTATTACCAACAAAAACACCATCCATAATATCAACATGAAAATAATCAATATCCATTGCATCTAACTTAGCAATATTGTCCTTAAAACTATCCTTTATTCCTAATATTGATACCGATAACATCAATTCACCTCTTTAATATCTTCAAATAATTCTCATACCTACTCTTTAAAATATTACCTTTTAAAAGTTCCCTTTTAACCTCACAATCAACCTCTGATACATGCATACAATCCTTATAACGACACTTATCACGATACATATTAAACTCAATAAAATTATCCCTTATATCAGCATTAGATAATCCCAAAAAACTCAAACTAGAAAAACCCGGAGTATCAGCAATCAAACCACCACAAAGTTCCATTAACTCAACATGCCTTGTCGTATGCTTTCCACGTCCTAAAGCCTTAGAAATACCGTCTGTCTTCAAATTCAAAGAACTATCCAAACGATTCAAAAGCGTACTTTTCCCCGCACCACTCTGTCCCGTAAAAACAGTAACCTTACTCTGAAAAATCTTACAAATAGAAGCAATATCAGTATTTTTAAAAACAACATACCCAATTTTTCTATAATAAGCAATTATATCCTCAATAGCGCTATACTCATCATCATTCAACAAATCTAACTTAGTAAAACAAATAATAGGTGTAATATTATTATACTCGACTATACATAACAACTTATCCAACAAATTAGAAGAAAAATCAGGCTCCTTGACACTTGTTATAATAAAAGCCTGATCCACATTCGCAATCATAGGGCGCACTAGTTCAGTCCTACGTGGCAAAATTTCTACTATATACTTTTTATCACAATCAAATATACACTCATCACCAACTAAAGGCACTATTCCATCTTTTCTAAACTTTCCTCTAGCCTTACAAACAAAACTACGCCCTGATGCCTTAACTGTATAGTCATTACTCAATATCTTAACAATTTTACCTTTCATTTTCATTTCCTGCTAAAGAATCACTACTAGTATCTGAATCGACATCAACATCTGGTTCAACAACTGGTTCCTTCTTTTTCTCCTTAGCCAAAGTAATCTTAAGAGGATATCCCTTTTGAACCCTAGTTCCCGCTACTCTATCTTGTCTTATAACCGTACCAGGCTCATAACTATCTGTCTCTTCTTCATCAAATTGAACAACTACACCATACTCTTTACAAAAATTCTCAATTGCCTCCTTAGTCCACTGATCAGCCACAAAATCAGGATACTTTACAACCAAATTAGGCAAAATGAAAGTAACCGTATCACCCTCAACAAGCTTAGTACCAGCAATTGGACGTTGTTCTAAAATTTGATTTTCAACAATCTTACCATCATTATCCTCAATATCCTTTAACTCCTGAACAACCTTTAAACCATATGCCTCTAACTTACCCTTAATTTCAAAATAATTCAAACCAACATAATTTTCTAAAGTTACACCACCAACACCACTCGATATAATAAGTGTTACTACAGTGCCCTTCTTTCTACTTACACCACCACTTGGATTAGTCTTAATAACATAACCTTCCTCAACAGTTTCACTTTCCTGTTCCTCACTTTGTTCATTAATCACAAAACCCAAGTCCTTTAATTTACGCTCAGCCTCAACAACTGACAAATTAGACACATCAGGAACCGTTATTTCCTTTATCTTATTCATTTTAGGAAACAATATCAAAAACACCGTAAAAAGTATTATCAAAACAGCAATAATAATTCCAACAATTATTAAAACCTTATTAGATTTCTTATCTTCTAAGGACTCCAATTCATCAAGTTCACTTGTGAGTTCCTTAATATTCTTAAGTTCTTTCGTTTCTTCTAAATCTTCAGTTTCCGAATAAGTATAGACATGTCTTTTTTCATTACGTCTATCCTCATCCAAACAAGACTCAATATCAGCATACATCTCACGAACATTGTTATATCTATTCTTAGGATTTTTAGCACAAGACTTTAAAATAATATTCTCAACTGATTGTGGTATCAAATCACTAATATTACAAACACTAGGAATCTGATTCTTCATTTGCTTAATCGCTATCTCAACAGCATTATCACCCTTAAAAGGTAACTCACCAGTCAAAAGTTCAAACATTACAATTCCTAAAGAATAAATATCACTCTTGAAAGTAGCTCCCTTACCATTAGCCTGTTCTGGTGGCAAATAATGAACAGAACCCATAACTGAATTAGTTTGGGTGAGTTCATTACTATTTAAGGCCATAGCAATACCAAAATCGGTTATCTTTACAATCCCATCTTCCTTTATCAAAACATTTTGAGGCTTAATATCCCTATGAATAATATTAGAATCATGAGCACAAGCAATCGCACTTGTTAATTGAAGCATTATATCAATTACCTCAGGTAATGTCAAAGCACCACGTTTTTTTACCAAACTTTTTAAAGTCTTACCTTCAACATACTCCATTACGATATAATACTTTCCATCATCCTCACCAACATCATACATCTCGACAATATTTGGGTGACTTAAGGATGATGCCGCAATTGCCTCCCTTTGAAATCTACGCACAAACTTCTCATCATCAGCCAAATCACCACGTAATATCTTAACCGCAACATCCCTATCCAATATTAAATCACGAGCAAGATATACATTGGCCATACCACCTTCGCCAATCGTTCTAATTATTTGATATCTGTCATTTATCTTTTGTCCCCTAATTATCACTATTTTCACCAACCTTCTTCAAGAATGCAACTGAAATATTATCAGTTCCTCCACGATTATTTGCCTTAATTATTAATTTATTAACCATCTGTTCCACCGACAAATCCTCAGATAAAACCTTAGATATTTGATCATTATCAAGCATATTAGTCAAACCATCACTACATAAAAAAATACCATCAACATCAGTTTCTACATCAAAAATATCCATTTCAACTGTCGTCGTTGCCCCTAAAGCCTTCATCAGAACATTCTTACGTGGATGATCCTTTGCTTCTTCCTCAGTTATTTCACCCGACTTCACAAGCAAATTAACCAAAGTATGATCCGTTGTTATCTTATGAATTTGACTATCTTTAAAGACATAACCCGATGAATCACCAATATTTCCAAATAATAAATAATCATTAGTTAAAAGTGACATTACAATTGTCGTTCCCATACCAGCACTCTCTGGATTTTCCTCAGTATACTTATATATCAAAACATTAGCTTCACTAACAACATTCTTTATCCATAAAATAGCGTCTTCCTTACTTCCCAACTTGCCCATCTCTCTAAAACACTTACCAATATGCGAAATAGCAATACTTGAAGCAATCTCACCACCTTTATGTCCACCCATTCCATCAGCAACCGCAAGCAAAAACTCATTATTATGATTTTTAACAATTATAACACTATCCTCGTTATGATCTCTAACCTTACCAGGATCAGTTAAATAAGCAAATTCCATTATTTTCCCTCCTCATAATTAGACCTAAGTTGTCCGCAAGCAGCACGTACCTTCGAGCCAAACTCTTTTCTAATCGTAACATTTATATTATTTTTTTTCAAAGTATCATAAAACTGCATTATCTTTTCATAAGAACTTTTTTTATACTTTATATGACTTGTTTCATTATAAGGAATTATATTTACATAACAATTTATTCCCTTTAATAATTTAGATAACTCCAAAGCACACTCTTTAGTATCATTTACATTATCAAGCATAATATATTCAAACGTTACCCTCCTATTAGTAACTTCAATATACTTTTTCACAGCCTTAATTAACTCCTCAATAGGATAAGCTTTATTAATAGGCATTATCTTACTTCTAATTACATTATTAGGAGCATGTAACGAAATAGCCAAATTGACCTGCTTTTTATTATTCATAAACTCAAGAATTTTATTAACTAACCCAGATGTTGACACCGTTATATGACGAGCACCTATATCAATACCTTTAGGTTCATTAATAATATCGATAAACTTAATAACATTGTCATAATTATCAAACGGTTCCCCAATTCCCATCAAAACCACATGAGAAATTCTAATTCCTAATTCTTCCTCAACTTGTAATATTTGTAAAACCATTTCATAACTTCCCAAATTCCTTACTTTCTTTAAACGGCCACTCTCACAAAAAGAACAAGACATATTACATCCAACTTGCGTAGAAACACATAAACTATTTCCATAATCATGCCTCATCAAAACAGCCTCTATTTTATTTCCATCAGAAAGTTCAAACAAAAACTTACAAACATCTTTATCAACTTCTTTAGCAACAACACGCAAATGTTCTAAAGTAAAATCATGATTAAGTTTTTCTATCATTTCTTTTTTTATATTCGTCATCTCACCAAATGTATGCACACGTTTCTTATACAACCACTCATATACTTGAAGTGCTTTGAACTCTTTTTCATTATTTTCCCTAAAATAATCCTTTAATTCTGATAGACTATAGTCATATATATTATTCATACTTACACCCTACTTATAATTATAACAAAATCTATAAATTGTATCAATTATATTTTCTCGTTTTAAAAAAAAACTATACAATCGTATAGTCTAAACCTCTTTTTCCTTTTTATTTAACGTAATCTTACTATCACACAAAAAGCAATAATCAGAATTGGTACTTACAGTCGCACCACAATTTAAGCAACAAACCTCACTTCTAGTCCACTTACTTATATCAATTACTGGAACAAATTCCTCATCCAATCCCAAATCATCGTCCCTAAAACGCGTAATAGATAATTTTTTGTTCCTTTTTCTAAACATTAATTTCGTTATCTTTAATTTAAAAAAATTAATAAGTTTAGATTCCTTTTTCCTTTTAACATTATTATCTACCTTAACAATCATTTTATTAAATTTTATTTTACCATCTTCAGTAGTTTCATTATAAACTTTTTTACTCTTTATCTTTTCTAAAATTGCCTGTTTATCTATTAATGATAGCGTTAAAAAAATTATTGTTAATAAATTACCTATCAATAATACTGCAATACCATATTGATATGCAGCATAACAATTATATAACTCATTTATTTGTCTTAAACGCTTTATATTTTGTACTATAAAACGTACAATAATGACTAAAGATATTGTTGCAGGTATATAAATATATTCCTTCTTTTTTAATTTTAATAAAATTAACATTCCTATAATTAAAAGTATTATCAAAATACCATTTTCCTTTATAAAGTTTATATTTTCACTTGCAATTCTAATTGATGGTAACAAAGATCCAATAAGCATAATTACAATCCCTAATATTATTGATATATTATTTTTTTTCATAATAAAATCCCCCTTCTTAACGAAGTGGGATTTATTATAGCACTTTTTTTATTTTTGTCAAATTTCACATATAATTACATTAATAGTTATCAAAAAACTTAAAATTTCTTTTCAAATTTCATTCATTATCAAGGAAGAATTTTAGATTTTGAAACAGTTATTACAGGACGAATACCACGGTTGGTGTTATTCACGGCAGTATAGTGCAAGTAGCTATTGGTGTGCACATACCACGCAGTAGACGAATCATCATCAGATGAATCACCGACGCGGGCCGTACTTGTCCAATATCCATTGGCATCGGTAGTATTGGTATTTTGATTACAACCGTGATTTTCACAATCATATAAATTACTATATAACCACGCATATGCACTGGCTCCCTTAGAAGTAGCAGTAGCGGTTTTGTTTAATGAATCAAAATAATACCATTCTCCTGAGGTTTTCCAAATTGCGTTCCTTACTATACTACTTACTTCTTCAGCACTTATTAATCTTGCTTTATAAGAACTATAATCTATTATATAATTACCTTTATTTGTTTCTGTTGTGTATGTGTCTATTCTATTGGGTATTGCTGTCCAATTTTGTGTATCAGTTTTTAAGTATTTCAATACTGTTAATGGACCCTTATAATTACATCCTGTTTCTTTACCACTTGTTTTACATTCAGTATAATTACCGTCTGGAACTTTTCCATTCAAATATGTTATTCCTAACTCTGTTGCTTTTCCTTGGTCAGTAGTAGTTACATTTTCATAATCTTCTTGCAATGCCCACTGTACACCTATTTCAGTTGTACTATGATCTAATATCATTGTATATCCATTATCCGACACATCGTATACATACCATTTCATACAGCCTGACTTTTCAAGTTTTTGTTCATTATTATTATAATCTTCCTTGGTACAACTTGGATTACCATCTTCTGCTGTTGGATTCAAGTATACTTCTATTCCGTTGCATTTTCCTTTTTCTGTGGAGTATACTTCTCCTCCTATCATTGTTACTTTATAGTCGCCTATGGTTAGACATGCTGCTTCTAATGAGCCTTCATCTAGAACTACACTTCCTCCATTTGGGGCTTTCCCTGTAAAGGGAATGGTTGTTGGAGTTTTGTTTGATCCATTTAATAATTCACCATTACTATTTAGATTAAAAAATCCATCTAGATCTTTCTCTCCTATTTTTGTTAGTTCTGATATATAGTATTGGTT
>CANRPB010000069.1 GCA_947632415.1 uncultured Bacilli bacterium | reverse complement strand
GCAGTAATAACGGTCCCAATAATATTAAATATAATTGAGAATTCAAGAAAGGGAGCAGCAATAGACTCAGCCTATGGTTATAGAGATGCAGTAAACCAATACTATATATCAGAACTAACAAAAATAGGAGAGAAAGATTTAGATGGATTTTTTAATCTAAATAGTAATGGTGAATTACTAAATGGGTCAAACAAAACTCCAACAACCATTCCATTTACAGGGAAAGCTCCAGAAGGAGGAAGTGTAGTTCTAGATGAAGGCTCAGTAGAAGCAGCATGTCTAACCATAGGCGACTATAAAGTAACGATGATAGGAGGAGAAGTATACTCCACCGAAAAAGGAAAATGTAATGGAATAGAAGTATACTTGAATCCAAAACCAGAAAATGGACAAAGTACAAGTTGTACAAAGGAAGATTATAGTAAAAATTCAGGTACAGATAAAAAAGAAGGTTGTATGAAATGGTATGTATATGATGTGTCTGATAATCAATATACAATGATATTAGATCATAATACATCAAATGGATTTGCCTGGGCATCATCAGGAGATTATGATGCAACTAATGGAGAAGTAACAAACTTAGGAATAACATATTTTGGAACACAAAGTGGAACCTACGGGGATAATGGAAATAATTCCAAAGGACCATTAACCGCATTAACAAAATTGCAAGAAGATACAAAAGACTGGAAATTAGAAAATAGAACAGATACATACACAGCAATCACTAATACTGACGGTACAAATGGATATACAATCGATTATAGTGGCTACAAAGCAAAATTAATAAGTGCGGAGGAAGTAGCAGCCATAGTAAGGAAGTCTGATTGGACAATATCAGGGAATTGGTTTTATCTAGACGGAGCCTATGGATCAGCTACTAATTGGCAAACACCAATAGCTAAATCGAAGGGCGCAAGTAATTATGCTTGGTTATTTAGTAATTTAACAGATTGCGAACAATACGGATGTAATGTAAACCTTGTAAGTCCAACAAGTATATGGGCATATTGGACAAGTACGGCCCGCGTCGGTGCTTCGTCTTATGCGTGGCGTGTGGACTGCAATGGCATCTTGGGCATTAATTATGTGTCTTACACCAGCCGCGGCGTCCGTCCTGTAATAACTGTTTCTAAATCTAATATTATTCAGTAATATATAGGACTAAACAAGTCCTTTTTTTCATACATTTAAACAGGTGACAATATGAAAAAAATAATAATTATAAGTATTATGATTTTATTAATACCAATAAGCATTAAAGCCATAGAAACAAGCGCAACCTCAGCCATACTTGTAGACACAGACTCAGGAAGAATACTATACTCAAAAGACATCCACAATCAAAGAAGTATTGCCTCCATTTCCAAAATAATGACAGCGATAGTTGCCATAGAATCAAACAAACTAGAAGAAACAGTAGAAATTGGAGAAGAAATAACCGATGCCTACGGATCAGGAATATACATAAAACAAAACGAACACATGCGCCTCGAAGACCTAATATATGGACTAATGCTAAGAAGCGGAAACGACGCCGCATTAGCAATCGCCAAATACGTAGGAGGAAGTGTAGAAAACTTCGTAGAAATGATGAATCAAAAAGCCCAACAACTAGGAATGAAAAACACAATATTCAACAATCCAAGTGGCCTAGACGAAGAAAAAGGAAATCTATCAACCGCATACGACATGTCATTACTAATAAGTTACGCCATAAAAAACGAAGAATTTAAAAAAATAACAGGAACAAAAAAACACAAAGTTGAAACAGACATGAACATATATTCATGGACAAACAAAAACAAATTACTATTCTCATATAAATACACAACCGGAGGAAAAACAGGATTCACACAAATCGCCAGAAGAACACTAGTAACAACCGCCACCAAAGACAACCTAAACCTAGCCGTAGTAACACTAAACGACGGAAACGACTTTGAAGACCATAAAAACCTATTTGAATATGGCTTCACCAACTACACAAACTATCAACTATTGAAAAAAGGCGTAATATCAATACCAGACGAAAACCCAGAAACAGAACTATACATCGAAAACGACTACAACTACGCCCTCCTAGAACAAGAAACAAAAAACATTCTAATAAAATATAAACTAGAAGAAAAACCAACTGACAACAACGCAGGATGCATCGAAATATACCTAGGAGACAAAATAATTCACCAAGAACCAATATACTCAAGAAAAAAAGAACAACAAACCAAAACACTAATTCAAAAAATAAAGGAATGGTTTAAAAATCTATGATAAATAAAATATGGGCAAGTTTTATCATAATAGGAATAACCTACAGTATAATATCAGGAAACATTGAAACAATCAGTACCGAAATAATAAAAAGCAGTGAAACAAGTCTAACCATGATAACCAAAATATTTCCAGTAATGGCCCTATGGCTAGGAATAATGAAAATAGCCCAAACATCAGGCTTATTAAAAAAAATCTCCACCATTCTATCCCCAATCATGACCAAAATATTTCCAGAAATACCAAAAAACCACGAATCAATAAGTCTAATAACATCAAACGTCGTCATAAACATGTTTGGACTAGGAAACGCCGCAACTCCAATAGGACTAAAAGCCATGAAATCACTACAAGAATTAAACAAAAACAAAAACCAAGCAACAAGAAGCATGATAACCTTCCTAGTTCTAAATACAACCGGACTAACACTAATACCCACTACCATTATATCCATAAAAATGATGTACAATAGTTCCAACCCCACCGAAATAGTCCTACCATGTTTCATAGCGTCACTATCATCAACCATCGGTGGACTCATAATAGACAGAATATACGCTCGAAAGGAAATGAAAAAATGCAAATAATATCCAACCTTATACTACCACTAATCGTACTAATAATCATAATATACGGTGTAAAGAAAAAAGTAAATGTATACGAAACATTTACAACAGGAGCCAAAGAATCATTTGACATGACCATAAAACTATTCCCCACATTACTAGCCATGATTTTAGGAATAAACATCTTCGTAAAAAGCGGAATTTTACAATTTATACTAAATCTAATCAAACCAATCCTAAACCTAATCCAAATACCATCAGAAATAATCCCACTCGCCCTAATGCGACCCATATCAGGCTCATCAGGCATAGCCCTTTTAAACAACATCATCGAAACCCACGGAGCCGACAACATAATAAGCCAAATGGCCTCAGTCATCCAAGGCTCAACCGACACCACCCTTTATATTCTAACACTATACTTCGGAAGTATCGGAATAAAACAAACCAAATACGCCCTAAAAGTAGGACTACTAGCCGATTTAATAGGAATTATATCAGCCCTCATCATAACCAAAATAATGTTTTAACAAAATCATCTAGTAAAAAAAACAAATATATGTTAAAATTATTACGGTGATAATAAAATGAATTTAGAAGACATAAACATTGAAAAAGAACTAAAAATAATATTTATGGGAACACCAGACTTCAGCGCCAATGTACTAAAAGGACTAATCGAAAACTATAAAATACGCGCCATAATAACCCAACCAGATAAAAAAATAGGACGCGACCAAAAAATAATCTATTCCCCAGTAAAACAAGTAGGAATAGAAAATACCATTCTAGTATTGCAACCAACCAAAATCAAAGAAGAATACGAAACACTAAAAGACATGGAACCCGATCTAATTATAACATGCGCATACGGAAAAATATTACCAAAAGAAATACTAGACCTACCAAGACTAGGATGCATCAATGTCCATGCCTCACTTCTACCAAAACTAAGAGGAGGAGCCCCAATACATCGAGCAATAATAGAAGGATACACCAAAACAGGAATAACCATCATGTACATGAATGAAAAAATGGACGAAGGCGACATCATCAGTCAAAAAGAAATAGAAATAACCGAAAACGACACCGCAGAAACACTACACAATAAACTAAGTAACCTCGGAAAAGAACTACTACTCGATGTAATGCCATCCATTATAAATGGAACCAACCAAAGAATAAAACAAGACAACAACGAAGTAACATACGGATTTATAATCAAAAGAGAAGACGAAAAAATCGACTTCTCCAAAACCAAAAGACAAATATTTAACCAAATAAGAGGTCTAAACTCATGGCCAGGAGCATACTGCCTAATCGAAAACAAAATAATAAAAATATGGGAAAGCGAAAAAAGCAACAACCAATTTCCCACTAAAATAAATGGCGAAATAACCAACGTTTACGAAAATGGATTCGGAGTAAAAGTAAGTGATGGAGAAATAATTATAAAAACAGTTCAACCAGAAGGAAAAAAGAAAATGAGCGCTACTGACTACGCAAGAGGAATGCTAAATAAAGGAAACTTTATCGGCAAAATACTAAGTTAATGAAAATAAAAGAAAAAATAACGAAAAACAAAAAAATACAAAAACTAAATGAGTATAAAAACCAAATCCAAACAATATGGGATAACCCCAAACAACACGCCATCATCATGCTATCAATTTGGTTTATAATTATACTAATTTTATCATTAATAGTAAGAATTAAAGACACAACAACACCAAACGAACCAATAAAAGTAGAGCCATCAAACCAAGAACCAACCAACAATGCCATAAAAGAACAACTCCAAAACATCAGCACATACGAAGCCAACATTACAATAAATTCAATAGAACAACTAACCATAACACAATCAACCAATGGACAACTTATAAACCAAAACACCGAAGCATACTTTTATGACAACGCATTATACACCATCAATAATAATGAACTAACACCAACCGAAAACACACTAATAAACGACATAAACTACTTCAATACATCCAATATATACAACTTAATCAAAGACACACAAGAAGAATACATAACCATTTATAAAGACAACTCTTATAACATAAAATACAACATTAAAATTAATGAATTTTGGCTAAAATACAAAAACGAAACCATAAACACCGAAGAAAGCATCGGAATAACCATCACAGGAACCAACCAAATCAACACCATAGAAATAGACCTAACAAACCTTCAAAACATAAACAACTACTACATAAATAAAATAACCATTAACCTAACCAACATAAACAACATAGAAAAAATAAATCTAAACAACCAACCACAAGAAAAGGAGTGATATAGTGGACGTAATAATATTAATAGCCGTAATTATACTATTCGTATTTCTATTCAAAAAAACATTTTCAAGTTTCGTATACGCCGTTGCCATAACAGACATCTTCTTTAGAATAATATCATACTTAAAAATAAAACTAACAAGTGGAAGTTTATACACCTTTCTAGACAAAAACATTCCCAGTTGTATACCAGATGTAATCAACAAATATACAAACTACGAATTTAGCCTAGTTTTAACTTGGGGATACGTAATATTAATGATCGTTTTTGAATTTTATGCCATAAGAACATTCATGCACAAAAAATAAAAATTCATCAAAAAAAATATAAACGACATTTCTAAAGTAGGAATAAATTCCTACTTTTTATATGTATATAAAAACATAAAATACTAATTTACAATTCCTTTTTTATAACAATTGACAAACAAACAAATGTTTAAGTATAATTATAATGGTGATGATAATGTATTCATATATAGAAGGAAAAATAACAGAAATAGAAAGTAACTATATAACAATAGAAAATAATGGCATAGGATATCAAATATACACAGCCAATCCCTACAAATTTAATATCAACGAACAATACAAAATATACATATACCAATACGTAAGAGAAGACGAAATAAGCCTCTATGGATTCAAAGAAAAAAAAGAAAAAGAACTCTTTTTAAAGCTAATCAACGTCAAAGGACTTGGCTGTAAAATGGCCCTACCCATTTTAGCAACCGGATCCATAGAAGGAATAATAGACGCAATCGAAAGAGAAAATATCTTATACCTAAAAAAATTTCCCAAAATAGGAGAAAAAGTAGCCAAACAAATAATCCTTGACCTAAAAGGAAAAATAACAACTAACATTGACTTGACAGAAAACATCGACAACACCGAATTAATCGAAACACTAAAAGCACTAGGATATAAAAACCAAGACATCAATAAAGTTTTACCACAAGTCAATAAAGGAAATCCCCTTGAACTACAAGTAAAAGAAGCACTAAAACTATTAATGAAATAAAAATAATTAAAAAAAATAAAGGAGAAAACCAATGCAAGAAAGAATATTTAATACAAACGAAACCAAAGAAGATTCCTTTGAAAACAGCATCAGACCCACAAACATCGACGAATACGTAGGACAAACCGAAATAAAAGAAAACCTAAACATATTCATCAAAGCAGCCAAAATGCGCGACGAAGCCTTAGACCACGTTTTATTATATGGCCCTCCCGGCCTCGGAAAAACAACACTTTCCTACATAATTGCCAATGAACTAGGATCAAACATAAAAACAACCAGCGGACCAGCCATCGAAAAAAGTGGCGATTTAGCCGCCATCCTATCAAGTCTAGAACCAGGCGATGTTCTATTTATAGACGAAATACACAGAATTCCTAGATTTATAGAAGAAATACTATACTCAGCCATGGAAGACTTTACCCTAGAAATAATAGTTGGAACAGAATCATCAAGTCGCAACATAAAAATAGACCTACCACCATTTACCCTAGTCGGAGCAACAACCCGTGCAGGCGATCTAACCGGACCACTACGCGACCGTTTTGGTATTATATCCAAATTAAACTACTACACAGAAGAAGAACTAACCCAAATAGTAAAAAGAACAAGCACCGTCTTAAACTGTCCCATAGACGAACCAGCCGCCCAAGAATTAGCGCGCCGTAGTCGTGGAACACCAAGAATCGCCAATCGTCTATTCAAAAGAGTAAGAGACTATGCCCTAGTATTAGGAAATGGAACCATCGACATCGACATAACCAAAATGGCACTAGACAAACTAAAAGTAGACTCCCTTGGACTAGATCAAACCGACTATAACCTACTAAGATCAATTATCGATAAATTTAATGGCGGACCCGTCGGCATAGAAGCACTAGCCGCATCAATCGGTGAAGAACAAACCACCATTGAAGACGTCTACGAACCATACCTATTACAAAAAGGACTATTAAAAAGAACCAGTCGTGGCCGTATTGTAACTAAAAAAGCCTACGACCACCTTGGAATAGAAATAAATAATTTACATTAACAACAATAAATGATATACTTAACATGAGGTGGTTAAAATGAGCATAAAAATAGACAGAATAGCCAGTAGTATGGTAAAAGAAATAAGTTATATCCTATCAACCGAAATAAAAAATCCCCATATCAAATTTGTTACAATAACAGCCGCAAAAGTAACAAACGACCTAAGCTTTGCCAAAATATACTACACAGTATTAGATGAAACCAAAAAAAAAGAAACCCAACAAGCCTTAACCGAATCAAGCGGTTACATAAGAAAAAAACTATGCGAACGAATTGACATAAGACACATGCCAGAACTAGAATTTATATTCGACGAATCAATAGAATATGGAAAAAATATCGAAAAAATAATCGACAACTTAAAAAAACAATAATGTTTAAAAAGTAAAAAAA
>CANRPB010000068.1 GCA_947632415.1 uncultured Bacilli bacterium | reverse complement strand
GTGTTTGCTTTTAATTCTATTTTCATAATCACTCCTTTGTAACAATACCGGCTTGAATTAAATCGTATAAACAATCCGCATAATCAGTTTTGTCTTTATAATGACATTTAGGATACTTATGGATTCTTGTGTCATCTTCGTACCATTTGTCAATGAGTATTTCTCTATTAATATTGTTGATAATAATTAGCTTGGTGCCATAAGAAAAGCACCTATAATAATTCGTTTGATTTCTATTTATTTTGTAACTGCTAAAACCAAACTTTTCTAAATCTTTTAAATCTATATTGTTTA
The DNA here is from genome assembly GCA_947632415.1 of uncultured Bacilli bacterium. Classification (GTDB taxonomy): domain Bacteria; phylum Bacillota_I; class Bacilli_A; order RF39; family UBA660; genus UBA3631. Next base: position 7,483 of record CANRPB010000068.1, on the reverse strand, counting down.
TAATTTTTAACATTTTAAATCTCCTTTTTAATTAAAACGTCATTATAATCAAAACCATTTTTAAATTTTTGTTTAGTACAATAGTAAAATTCGGCTGCCCATTTTTCTTTGCTAAAGAACTGATTTATTCTCAATATGTAAGGTCTAAAACTTATAGATAGATGCATATATGCATTATTCAAGTTTCGATAAAGTGTTCGCACTCCTATATTTAAAATTTCACTTAAATCACGCATATGGATTTGCGGATACTTTATTAAATACTTTATTATTGATTTTTCTTGTGCATCCAATTTTTCAATAGCTGTTTCTATCATATCTTGAACATCTAAAATTGTCTTTTTCCTCTTAATCAAAGTTGTCATCTGGTCATAAACTTCCATGGCACTCGTACAATTGCAAGAATAGGTAACCGCAATTTTTGTGACAAATTTATCAAGCCAATTAATTCTTTCATTAAGTTTGTTAAAAATATTAATCAATGTCTTACTTTCTATAAGGCCTATTTCTTCCACAATCTTTTCATGTAACATCACAAAACTCCATATTGTCTATTAATTGAACATAAATATGTGTTTTTAGTTGTTCCATTGCCTTATAAATCATTAAACTATTGTTAAAATCACCGTAACGAAGTTTAAAATATTCTGCATCGACCAACGGCTCTAAATATTTTCGGACATCTTCAGTAATCTTGCAGGTTTTTTCTTTGTACACAGGTTTCTGCCTTTGCTTTCTTTTTTCTTGTTTTTCCTTTGCGTTCTGATAGGCCTGTATCCATTCTGCAAGTTCTTTATCGTCACAATATTTTTTTAAGACAATGTCAATTATTTGTTGCTTAATTTTTGAAATACCTAAACTTTTCATAAAAACTCCTTTAATCAAAAACAATATTTAATGCTTCTTCAGGGGAATGTGCTATGCCCGCTCTTGCGCCGGTTAAACGCATAGTTTTCAAGAATTCAATTTGTTTCGGAGTTGGCTTCCCCACTTGCGTTTTCACTTCAATATAAAATGCCTGTCCATCTGGTCTATGCCCATGTAAATCACTTTGTCCATCTGTGCCTATATGTATTTGTCTTCCATCTATCGTATAAAACACTCCCACATTGGACCTTAAACAAATACACCCTCTTTTAGATAAGGCAATTTTTATTTCATTCTGTAAAGAAGTTTCTGCTTTCATTTCTTTCTTCTCCCCTGTAGAACTCGAAAAGCCCATTGTGCTGGATGTTCATATCCTCGCTTAACTCCAAGTTGCACTAGTTCTGAAAATGTTTGAGCTTTCCCTTGTTCTTGTTTTCTGGACAACCACTCGACTTCAGCTATCCGTATTAATTCAGCTTTCTTTTCTTCTTCAATCTCTTTTTTTGTCTTTCCATTGTCCGCGTGACAATATGGACAAATTCTTGCTCTGCCAGCATAGGTTTTAAAGCAATGATTACATGTCCTGGCTACGACTTCTGGTTCACTTGAACTATTTGTTTTTATCTTCACTTTAGGGTTTAATGTCCAATCTCTATCTTCATCTGGTAAGCCATGCTCGAAAACATTTCCACAAAAATCTAAAATAATTGCAGTTTTGTTTTCTTTAAAACGCATGCATCTCATTGTCATTTGTATATACAAGTTCAAAGATGCGGTTTTTCTTAGCAACAAAACCATATCGCAATCTGGGACATCAAATCCTTCAGCAATTAAGGAAAAGTTGCATAAAACCATAATTTTCCCTGTTCGAAATTTTTCAATAATGCGTTTTCTTTCAGATTTTTCAATTCCGCCATCCAAATGCGCTGCCGGAATTCCGCGTTTATTAAATTCTTCCGCCATTTTTTGTGAGTGTTTAATACTAGCACAGTAACAAATTGCCTTTTTGCCGATTCGGTAATATTTAAAAATGTCTCCATAAATTTTTGGCTTGTCAAACAAACTTGTTTGATCTACATACTCGCCGGCTCTTTTTTGAATATTTATAACATCAACAACTTTTGGTGTATAATATTCAAATGGACTTAAATATTGATTTTCAATTAACCACTTTGTACTAACAGTTTTAAGCAAATAGTCGCAAGTTTCTCCCAATCCTCGCCCATCTGTCCTGCATGGTGTCGCAGTTACGTTAACGCGCAAAGCATTTGGAAATTTTCTATAAATGTTCTGATATGTCCTACAAGTTGCATGATGACTTTCATCAGTTAGGATTAAATCGTATTTTTTAGTAAGATTTTTAGATGATTGGACCATTTTTACATCGCAAAATTCCATGTTTACACCATAGTTGCTAAATGTTTGTTCAATTTGGTCCACAAGTTCAATCCTATGTACTAGAAACAGCACCTTTCTATTTACATTTGTAAATTGTTTCGCTATATCAGCACAAATTATAGATTTTCCGCCACCACAGGGTAATACTGCAATTGGAGATTTGTAACCCAAACTTAAAAGATTGAAAAGTTGATTTACTATGTTTTGCTGATATTCTCTAAGTTGCATTTTTCCCACCTAGTTCGGTGGCGCAATCACTACACAAACAAAACTTATATTTTGCTGTTGTATAAATAGAAACTTGGTCAGCACTCATGTTTCCAAAGCTTTTAATTGGCTTTTTGCATTCGCTGCATATAGTTGGGTCCCATTTGCGAATTCTAATACATTCTCTATCTTCGCCAAATGCCCTAATCTTGTCTTTATATAGTTGAATCTTCTTGCCGACCCATTGTTCCATATATGGCGTGTTATAAATAGCACTAATAGTCGCAGAATTTGTCGAATTTAAAACCATTGGTTTTTCAAATTCTTTAAAATAACAAATTCTTTTCTTTCCTTTTTTCTTATCGGCGCCCACAAAATCTTCATATTTGACATCCTTAATCGTTGCAATAATATCTTTGTCTTGTTCAAATATCCAAGCGCCTAAAGTATTATCATCTTGATATTGTTTCCAATGTGTTAAACTCATTATTAAATTTCCTCCATATTTTTAGCCACCACATAATTTGGTAGCCCTAATTTTTGAATTTCATTGGTTTCTCCATCGTAACCATACCAGTTATTCGACAACTTGCATTCATGGTATTTTTGAAGAAGTTCCCTATTTTCTTTTGCGCCTATCTCTAACATAAACAAGTCGCAATCATAAACAACCACACTATATGGTGCAGTTTTTTCAACCACTATAAATAAGAATTTATCTAATTCTTTATTAAACTCTTGTTCGTATGCCTCTTTGAACCAAGCGGCTTGCCTATGATACCCTAAATCATAAGCTTTTCTCTGAAAGTCATCTTGCTGCGCCGAAATAGCTGTTTTTAAGTCAATAATGACATTGTCAACCATCCTATCTAAACGAGCTTTGCAAAGTTCTCCAGTCTCTTTGTCATTCCAGAAAATGCTAACTTCGTTTTTACCTGTTTTAGGTTGAAAATATTTGCCTGCAATTGGGTGATTTTTAATTGCTCTTGCCCATTGATTCGCCAGTTCCAACTGTTCTTTAGTAATAATTTGTTTGCCCTTGTTTTGCTCCAAGAAATCCGCATAAGCTTGTTTACCTTCGTTGGTCCTTTTGTTAATGTCTGGCATTAAGGCATATTCTTTGTTTAACAACTTTCGCTCTAACAACAAAGTATGTAGTAGTGAGCCCATAACCATTGCTTCAGTAGGTTCTTCTGGGTGTTCTTGCCAATATTTAAAATGGGCTGGAGATTTATTTAATTTATCCATCATTGACTTAGACAACCCTTTCGATGCGTGATATGCTTTATTCGACATTTTCTTGATCATTATCTTCATCCTCCGCACAAAATTGACATAATCCATCTTCATTTAATTCTTCTGGTAAAAACCATTCTCTACAACAATCGCATCTTTCCGCTTCTATAAAATCTCCACCACATATACAATCTCCGTCTGGCAAATATTCTACTGCGGGGCTACCCCAAAATTCGCTCGTAGAAGTTGTAGTTGGCAAAATATCTACACATTTGCCACATCGATTACAAATGAACATTTCTCTACCTCCAATTTTTTTGTAATTGTTTTTATTGCCTTTTGCAACTTAAATGTTTGAGAATACTTTCTATATAATGATTTAGAAGAATTCTTTTCTGGTTGCAGTAAATTTATATGGCACCAGTTTAAATAGTTAATTATTTGCATGTGCACCTCTATTGCAATAATTTTCCCAATCGCTAGTAAGTATTACGCCTTTAAGATTTAGATGGTCATTAAACGCTTTGGCTTCTCTCATAATGCGCGCTGCCGTATCATAAGAGACACCGCCTAAAATCTTTCTTAGATCTTCATTTTTTAAAACCATTTTTGGAGAATCAGATTTTCCTTGTTTCAATAATTTGAAATAAATATCAAGTGAAAGTGCTTCAAATGGTTTCAAATTGTTTTGTTTACACCAATTGGTGTATTTTTCAAATTCATTCATACATACTCCTTTTATTTGTGTCAAAACATTGACTTTTTGCCAAGATTGTGCTATAATATTAAATAGCAATGTTATATAAGCATGGAAAAACCTAATTACTTATGTAACTTTGTCTGATTGAGATGGGTTGGACTTCTTGGCGGTTGTTAAACTCATCTCTTTTTCTTTTTTTAATGCCTCAGATAAAACTACATCGTCAATTGGAATATCTGCGGCTTTACATAACTGAACGACATTTGCAAATTTCATATCTCTCTTTAACATTTGACTTAATCTTGCGCCAGAGATATCTAATTTGCTTGCAAGCCATTTCTGTTTTAGACCTTTTCTTTTAAGAATTTCTTTAATGGTTTGCCCGGTATTCAACCTTTATCACCTCCTTTTAGAGTTGTTTTTTTCTTAACTCTACAGACATTATAGTAAATTTTTTCTTAACTTGTCAACTGTTTTTCACAAAAAAATTAAAAAATTTTTAACTTTTTTCAATAAAACGATTGAATTTCGTTAAAAAATGTATTACTATATATAATAGGAGAGGTTAAAATGGACTTAAAAGAGACATTTCAATTTAATTTCAAGCTGTTGAAAAAAACAAAAAATTTTTCATCGGCAGATATTGCAAGGAAATTGGGAACTACAAAAAGTGCCATTTCTCAATGGGAGCATGGTGTTTGTTTGCCTAGCCCCAGAATGCTAGAAAAGCTTTGTGATATATTTTCCATTACACCAGATATGATTTATTCGCCATCTTTTAAGATTTTAGATGGGGATATAAAAAAATTTGAATCTAAAGGCATAAAAATACCGGTTCTGGGCTCTATCCCAGCCGGAACGCCTTTGGAAGCAATAGAAGACATAGTTGATTATGAGGAGATTTCTCGTAACCTGGCTAATACTGGTCAATTTTTTGGACTGCGTGTTAAAGGAAACAGCATGTCTCCTATAATACAAGATGGCGACACAGTTATTATTAAACAGCAAGAAGATGCGGACAGCGGAAAAATCTGTGTTGTAATGATAAATGGATATGACGCTACTCTAAAAGAAATAAAAAAAGATCCAAATGGTATTTGGATCTTGCCAAAAAATCCAGATAGTGATTTCAAACCAACATTTTACACTAATCAAGAAATTATTGATAAACCTGTAAGAATAATTGGTGTTGCAATTGAAATAAGGAGAAGTTTATAACAACTCATTACCTACAAATCAATTAAAATATTATAAATTAAAAGGATTAATTATATGGAAGCAATATTTGAAATTCAACGAGCAAATACAATTTTAAAAGTTTATGAAGATGGTGTTTCTTTTTCAAGAACAGGTATTCAAAAAGTGTTGTCCGGTTCCCCCGGAGAAAGAAAAATATACTATAAAGATATATCGTCTATTCAATGGAAAAAGTCCAACGCCCTATTTTCTGGGTTTTTAGAATTTGTTGTCATAGGTTCTAACGCCAAACAAGGTGGCGGATTGTTTGCCGGAACAGACAATGAAAATCGTTTTACATTTTGGAATCGTGACCTTCCCACAATGGAAAAAATTAAAGATTTTGTCGAGAAAAAAATTAACGAAAAAAACGGAATGCCAACAAGCGAAGTGAAATCAACCGCCGAACAAATAAGAGAATTAAAAACTTTATTAGATGAAGGCATTTTAACAAAAGAAGAATTTGAAGCAAAGAAAAAGCAATTATTAGGTTTATAGGGGAATAAATTTATAAAGGAATGTATGTATTATGGCTAGTTTTCAACAAGTCAATTATTGCAAAAAATGCAAGACAAATGTATCCCTAGATTCAAATAAGCATTGCAAAAAATGTGGATCAACCCAAGTTACAACAACTTGGTCCTGTAGATTTAGATTTATAAACGAGGAAGGCAAAGAGGTCCAAAAACGCCTATCTGGATTTAAAACAAAAAAAGAATGTCAGGAAGAATACAACAAATTTATAGCAACGGCAAAAAAATATGTTAAACAAGATAAAAATGATCGCGATTTAACCTTTGTTGACCTGTATCAAGAATACCAAAAATATCAAAAATTGCAAATATTAGACAATTCTTATAAAGAAAGTAGTTTTTATAGCATGAGTTCTAAAGTGGAAAAACATATTTTACCATATTTTAAAGATTATAAAGTAAAAGCAATTTCTCCAAAAATCATTCTAGATTGGCAGAACAATCTTACACAAAAAGGATATGCATATCAATATAAATGCGTAATTAGACAATGCCTATCAACAATATTAAAGTTTGGAGAAAAGTACTACGACATACCGAGCAAATTGTCAGCCGTTGACAATTTCAAAAAACCATTTGAGCACCATGAAATGCAAATTTGGTCACCCAATGATTTTAAGTTGTTCATCGATCAAATTGAAAACGATGAGCTTAAATTGTTTTTCAATGCATTATTTCTCACAGGGGCGCGTAAAGGTGAAATTCTCGCCACAACATGGGGTGACTGGGATTTGGAAAACGCAATGTTAAAAATAAATAAAACATTTACTAGAAAAACGCAAGGAAAAGAATCTGCGACTGTTACAGCACCCAAAAATCAATTTTCAATAAGAGAAATAACAATACCGCAAAAATTAGTGAATTTAATGCTCGATTACAAGCACGCTCATGCCGGAAGCGATCAAAATGATAGAGTTTTCACACTAACGGAGTCCTCAATAGACAGGGCAAAGAGGAAAGCTTGTCAAAAAGCAGGAGTTAAAGAAATTAGAATACACGATTTCAGACATTCACATGCAAGTATGCTTATTGGCGAAGGATTATCAATTGTTGCCGTGGCAAAAAGGTTGGGACATGGCAATATAAGACAGACTCTAAACACATATTCTCATTTAATGCCAAAAGAACAAGATAAAATATTAAATGTTTTAAATCAAATTTTTTAGGCACAATTTTAGGCACAAAAAAAATATTTTTGGCACAAATTGAACAAAAATGGCGCAAATAAAACCAAAATCCCACAATTATATATGATATACAATGCTTATTTTTATAGTTAATGAAGCAAATCCAACTACCCCAGCCA
>CANRPB010000067.1 GCA_947632415.1 uncultured Bacilli bacterium | reverse complement strand
AACGAAGAAACAAAGTAAACCCCTGCACCGAAGGAGCAGAGGTTTGTCAGGAGTAGCTTGTCTACTCCGTCTGCGGATGCATAATGAAATTATGCTCTTGCAGACTGCGCACTCTCGCGGAAGCGAGACGCAAATTTTGAAAAAATCTGATAAAAATCAAATGATCTTTTATTAGATTTTTTTGTATATAAAGAAGGATTTTTAAAATAAAAAATTTATCATATATTCATTGAAAAACATATTTATATATTTTTTATTTTCTGACAATTATTAAGTTTACAAATTGGTATTTTTTTGGTATATTGTTATGGGTTTTAAGTGTATTTTATATGCACTTTTTAAGGTTATGTATATTTATAGTGAAAAGAGGTATTATATGATAATAGGATCGCATGTTTCTTTTAATAAGAAGGATCAGTTGTTAGGTAGTGTTAAAGAGGCTTTGGGGTATGGTGCTGATACATTTATGTTTTATACTGGTGCTCCTCAGAATACGGTTCGTGTTCCAATTAATGCTGATTTAACTAAAGAGGCTTTTATTTTTATGAAGGAGAATGGAATTAATCCTAATAATGTTATTGTTCATGCTCCTTATATAGTTAATTTGGCTAATGAAAGTAATTTTGATTTTTCGATTAGATTTTTGAGGGAGGAGATAAAGAGGGTTGAATTGCTTGGTTTTGATAAGATTGTTCTTCATCCTGGTAGTCATGTTGGTGTTGGTGTTGATAAGGCTATTAGCAATATTGTTTATTGTTTGAATGAGGTTTTGGTGGATACGCCTGTTAAGATTCTTTTGGAGACTATGGCTGGTAAAGGGACTGAGGTTGGTTCTAATTTTTTGGAGATAAAAAGGATTATTGATGGTGTTTCTAATAAGGATAATATTGGGGTTTGTTTGGATACTTGTCATATTTCTGATGCAGGGTATGATTTGAATGATTTTTCACGTGTTTTGACAGATTTTGACAATATTATTGGTCTTGATAGGTTATTATGTATTCATGTAAATGATAGTAAAAATGAGATGGGTGCGCATAAGGATAGACATGAGAATATTGGTTTTGGTCATATTGGTTTTGATAATTTAATGAGTGTTGTTTATTCGCCAAAATTAAAAGATGTTCCTATGATTTTGGAAACACCTTATTTTGAATCTTGTCCTCCTTATAAGTTTGAAATTGAAATGATTAAAAGTAAAAAGTTTAATGCTAATTTGTATGATGATATTGTTTCTTATTATAAGTAGTTTTTATATTTGTTTTTGAATTGTATGTATAGGTTTTCGATTTTTTGGTAACTATTTTCATTTAGTTTTTGTTTTAGTTGGTCGAGGATTGGTCTTGGATTTCCATATATTATAGTATGCCAGTTGTTTCTTATATAATTTTCAACTATTTTTAGTTCTTCTGGTGTTAGGTTTAGTCCTTGTTTTTTACTAAATGTGTTTATTTCTTCTGTTGTTAGTTTGGAAATATAGTTTTTTATTAAAAATTCGTTCATGTTATCACCCAATTTATTATATTCATCTATTTGTTTTATATTAATAAACTTTATTGGAGGCGTTTATGTATAAGAGTATTTCTATTGATTATGAAAGTGTTAATCCTTATTTGAGTGTTAAAACTATTGATGTTCATTTTAATAGACATTATATGGGATATTTGAATAAGCTTAATGATATTTTATCTTATTTAGGTTATGATTTTAAGTATAGTAAAGAGGAACTTGTTGATCATATCGATATGTTTGAACTTCCTTATCGTGATAGTATTTTGTATAATTTGGGTGGTGTTTTAAATCATGAATTGTATTTTAAGACTTTGGGTTTTGGAGGTAGTTTTGGAGGTGCTTTAAGGGATAAGCTTATTAAGCAGTATGGTAGTATTGATGCTTTTAAGAATGAGTTTAAGCGTCAGGCTAATTTACTTGTTGGTTCTGGTTATACTTTTTTGGTAATGGATAAGAAGGGGGATTTACTTATTATTAATATGTCTAATCAAGATACTCCTTATTCTTATGGTTATTTGCCTATTTTTAATATTGATTTATGGGAACATGCTTATTATTTGGATTATTTGAATGATAGGTCTCTTTATATTGATGATTTTTTTTCAATGATTGATTTTAATTTTGTGAATAAAAATTATGAAAAAGTTTCTAAAGAAGTATAGATTTAAATATCGTAATAATCGTGTTTTAGAACGTCAAAATCAGATTGAAAAAAGGTATAAAGTTTTGGTTGTATTTATAGTTATATTACTTAGTGTATTAATTGGTTATTTATTTTATGTTCAAGTTGTTAGGAATGTTTATTTTAAGGATAAGGTTAATCAGGCTACAATTAAGATTGTTGATGGTGATAGTGCTCCTCGTGGACGAATTTATGATAGAAATGGCAAGTTAGTTGTTGATAATGTCGCTGTTAAGACGATTGTTTATAAGAAGACGGGTTTGAGTACGAATAGGGAGGTTATTCTTGCTTATAAGGTTGCTTCGATGATTGATGTTGATTATAGTAAAATTACTGATGATGATAAAAGGCGTTTTTGGCTTATTAATAATGGTGATTTAGCGCGTGGTTTTATTACTGATAGTGAGTATTTGGATTTGGAGGAAAGACGTATTACTAGTGATGATATTGAGTCTTATAAGCTTGAAAGGATTCCTAGTGAGTATATTGATGCTTATCAGAGTATTGATTGTGAAGCGGCGTATATATATAAACTTATGAATACGGGGTATAGTTATGCTTTGAAGGTTATTAAGGATGATGGTGTTACTGATAGTGAGTATGCGTTGATTGCTGAGAATTTGGATGATTTGCCTGGTTTTAATATTAAGATTGATTGGGAAAGAGAGTATTTATATGGTGATACTTTTAGGACTATTTTAGGTAATGTTAGTGATGAGTCTGGTATTCCTTATGAGCTTAAGAATTATTATGTTAATAAGGGTTATTCTTTGAATGATAGGGTTGGTACTAGTTATTTGGAGTATCAGTATGAGGATGTTCTTAGAGGAAAGAAGAATAAGTATCAAATTATTGATGGTGATTATGTTTTACTTGAAGAGGGTAGTCGTGGTAATGATATAGTGCTTACAATTGATATTGAATTGCAAAGGGAGATTGAAAAGATTTTGGAAGAAGAAATCCTTGGTGCGAAGAGTGAGCCTAATACTAAGTATTATAGTAGGTCTTTTGTGGTTGTTGCTGATCCTAATAATGGTGAGATTTTGGCGATGGCTGGTAAACAGGTTGTTTTTAGTAATGGTGAGTATAAGTTTTATGATTATACGCCTGGTATTACAACTTCTCCGGTTGTTGTTGGTTCTGTTGTAAAGGGCGCTAGTCATATTGTTGGTTATAATAATGGTGGTCTTACTATTGGTGAGGTTAGAAATGATAGTTGTATTAAGATTGCTTCAACTAAGGAGAAGTGTTCTTGGAAGTATTTGGGTGTTTTGAATGATATTACGGCGCTTCAGTATTCTTCTAATACTTATCAGTATAATACGGCTATTAAGGTTGCGCATGCAAGTTATTCTTATGATGCGCCATTAAGGATTGATACTAATGCGTTTAATATTTATCGTGATACTTTTGCTGAGTTTGGTCTTGGGGTTTTAACGGGTATTGATTTACCAGTTGAGAGTTTGGGATATAAGGGTAATAGTACGCTTCCTGGGCATTTGTTTGATTTTTCGATTGGTCAATATGATACTTATACGCCTATTCAGTTAAGTCAGTATATTAATACGATTGCGAATGGTGGTAAAAGGTATAAGCCGTATTTGGTTCGTGCTTTTTATAGTCCTACTAAGGATGGTCTTACTAAGGAGATTAGTCATACGGAACCGACGGTTTTGAATACGGTTTCTACTGAAAGTGTTTTTTTGGATAGGGTTAAACTTGGTTTTCAAAGGGTGCTTGATTCGGGAACGGGTATTGGTTATATTGATTTAGGGTATAAGCCGGCTGGTAAAACGGGAACTAGTGAGAGTTTTATTGATACTGATAATGATGGTGTGGTTGATACGGAAACTATTACTACTACTTTTGTTGCTTATGCGCCTTATGATAATCCGCGTGTTAGTTTTACGGTTATTTCTCCTGATGTTTATTATTCGGAGTCGGGTTCGACTTATCAAAGTAGTGTTAATAAGAGAATTGTTAATAGAGTTTCAAAAAAATACTTTGATTTTTATAAATAATTTGTTATAATATGGTAGTATGTTTTGAGAAGGAGGGATTTTCATGGCAAAAAAAGGTGAAGCAAGAGAGAGAATTACTTTAGCGTGTACTGAATGTAAAGAGAAGAATTATCGTAAAGAAAAGAATAAGAAAAATACTACTGAACGTTTGGAATTGAATAAATTTTGTCCAAAGTGCGGTAAAACTACTAAGCATAAAGAAGAGAAATAGTGGGAGGCATTATGTTTAATATTAATGATATAAAAAACGGTATTACTTTTTTATATGAGGGTAATATTTATACTGTTATTGAGTTTCAACATGTTAAGCCTGGAAAGGGTGCTGCTTTTGTTAAGGCTAAGATCAGAAATTTGAGGACTGGTTCTATAGTTGAGAAGACTTTTAATACTAGTATTAAGTTGGAGAAGGCTATGATTACTAAACAGAATATGCAGTATCTTTATAATAATGGCGATGTTTATTATTTTATGAATATGGAAACTTATGAACAGGTTGAGTTGTCTCGTGATCAAATTGGTGATGATGCTAAGTATTTGATTGAGAATTTAAGTGTTAATATTACTTTTTATGAGGGTGAGATGTTGGGTATGGAGTTACCTGAGAAGGTTACTTATACTGTTACTCATACGGAACCTGCTGTAAAGGGTAATACGACTAATAATGCTTTGAAAGAGGCAGTAATGGAAAATGGTTTAATGGTTAAGGTTCCTTTGTTTATTGAGGAAAATGAGAAAGTAGTTGTTTCTACAAAAGATGGAAAATATGATTCAAGGGCATAAAGTTCTTGACAAATTGGAGTTTTGTATGTATAATCTAGTACGAAACCGATGAAAAGGAAAGAAGATATTCACTATCTCACCTGATTGCTTAAGCTTTGGGTTAAGGGCCGGATTTGTTTTTTTGTGCTTTTAGTGAATACCTTTGTGTTCACTTTTTTGTGGTTATGTGCTAATATGGAGGTGTTTAGTATAGCAAGCAAGGATAGGGATTTGTTTATTAATGAACAAATACGTGCAAAGGAAGTAATGGTTATTGGTCCTAATGGTGAACAGTTGGGTGTTAAACCTATTAAGGATGCTCTCACTTTGGCAAATTATGCTGGTTTTGATTTGGTTTTGATTAATCAGAATGCTAATCCACAGGTTTGCAAGATCATGGATTATAATAAGTTTAAGTATGAAAATAAGAAAAAGCAGAAAGAGAATTTGAAGAAACAAAGAGAGGCAAATTTGGATATGAAGGAGTATCGTTTGTCTGTTACTATTGATGTTCATGATTTTAATACGCGAGTTAATAATTCTCGTAAGTATTTGGAGAAGGGACATAAGGTTAAGGTTTCGATTCGTTTTAAAGGTCGTGAGATGGCCCATACTGATTTAGGTAAAAATGTTTTACTTCGTTTTGCGGATGCTTTAGGTGAGGTTTCTATTGTTGAGCAACAGCCTACTTTAGATGGCCGTGTGATGGTTATGATGCTAGCACCTAAAAAGGAAAAATAGGAGGATTTTATGGCAAAGAAAACACAGAGAACTCATAAGGGTACTGCTAAGGTTTTAAATGTTAGACCTGGTGGAACTATTAAGATTGGTCATCCTGGAACAAGACATAATACAGGTAAGAAAAATACTGCTTCTAATAGAAGTGGAAGAAGTGCCTCACTTTTGAGTAAGGCAGATTATAACAGATTAAAAGATATTATTAAGTAGGAGGGATATAAATGGCAAGAGTAAAAGGCGGAACTATTCATCGTGCTCGTCGTAAAAAGGTGATGGATAGAGCAAAGGGTTATTTTGGAAGTAAGCATAGATTATATAAGAGTGCTAAGGAACAAGTAATGCATTCTGGTAAGTATGCTTATAGAGATAGAAGACAAAAGAAGAGAGATTTTAGAAAGTTATGGATTACTAGAATTAATGCTGCATGTCGTATGAATGATATTAGTTATTCTAAGTTTATCAATGGTTTAAATATTGCTGGTGTTACTATTAATCGTAAGATGTTGGCTTCTATTGCAGTTGATAGTCCAGAAACATTTAAAACTTTGGTTGATTTGTCTCGTTCGGCTTTGGAGGGTAGTGTTGATTCTTCTAAAGTAGAGAGTAGTGACATTTCTAAGATGACTGTTGCAGAGTTAAGGGAATTGGCTAAGGCTAAGGGTGTAGAAGGTTATTCTACAATGAAGAAGGCTGAGCTTATTGATGCTTTAAAATAGTACATTGTACTATTTTTTTGGAAGTCTTGTAAAAAGGTGTGTTTTATTATATACTATATTGTTGTAAATGGAGGTTAAAATGGAAAATAATAAAGTTATAAAGATTAAAGTTGATGGTGAGAAATGGAAGAAGGCTTTGGATTCTGCTTATAGTAAGGCTAGTAGTAAGTTTCAAGTTGATGGTTTTAGAAAGGGTAAGGCTCCTAGGGATATTTTTATTAAGAAGTATGGTCAAGAGAGACTTAATTATGATGCTGCTGATCTTTGCTTGGGTGATGCTTATGATGAGATGGTTTTACAGGCTAAGGATGTTGAAATAGTTGCTCAACCTGATATTACTGTTAGTTCTGTTGATGAGAATGGTGTTGAATTTTTGTTTACGCTTGTGTTGAAACCTGAGGTTAAGTTGGGTAAATATAAGGGCTTAGGTGTAAAGAAGGATAAAGTTTCTGTTTCTGATGATGAGGTTAGTCATGAGATTGAACATTTGAGGGGCCATTTTGCTGAGAATGTTGTTAAGGATAATGGTGTTTTGGAAAATGGTGATGAGGCTATTATTGATTTTGAGGGTTTTAATGATGGTGTTGCTTTTGAAGGTGGCAAGGGAGTTAATTATCCTTTAGTTATTGGTTCTAATACTTTTATTCCTGGTTTTGAGGAACAACTTATTGGTATGAAGGTTTCGGAGGAAAGGGATATTAATGTTACTTTCCCTGATGATTATCATGCTGAGGATTTGAAGGGCAAGGATGTTGTTTTTAAGGTTAAGGTTAATGAGATTAAGACTAAGAGAATTCCTGAGTTAAATGCTGATTTTTTTGAAGATTTAGGTATTGATGGTATTGATTCTAAGGAAAGTTTGGAAAAACAGGTTAAGGAAAATTTGCTTGCTCGTAAGGATGCTGAGGCTGAGAATAAGTATATTGATGATTTACTTAGTAAGGCTGCTTCTGGTGTAGATGTTTCGATTCCTGATGTTATGATTAATGAGGAATTGTCTCGTATGATTAGACAGTATGATGAGAATCTAAAGATGCAAGGTTTGAGTTTACAACAGTTTTATAAGTATACTAATTCTACCGAGGATGATTTTAAGGAAAAGATGAGGGATGAGGCTGTTACTAGAATTACTTATAGACTTATGTTAGAGGAAATAGCTAATGTGGAGAAAATTGAGATTAGTGATGAGGCTGCTGATGAAGAGGCAGTGAATATGGCTTCTAAGTATAATGTTTCTAAGGATGAGTTTTTAAAAGAGTTTGGCGGAATTGATATGGTTAAGTATGATTTAAAGATGAGAAAGGCTATTGATGTTTTAAAGGGTTAGTAATTTTATAATTAGGAATATTTTTTCCTAATTTTTTTTGATAAATATAAAATTTTATTTTTAGAAAGTTCTTGAGTTTATTTTTGATTTTTAATTTTTTAGAGATAGGTACTTGATTAAAAGTATCTTTTTTGATATATTATTAATGTAGAATTATAGCAAA
>CANRPB010000066.1 GCA_947632415.1 uncultured Bacilli bacterium | reverse complement strand
AATTAAGGATAAGAATTGTTAAGGATGTGATTAAGTTGAGTAGTGACGAAATGATATTCGATGAATATGAACAAATGGTAGGGGAAAAAATGGTTGACTATGAAGATGAATTAAGAGCAAAAGAGGATGGTATCAAACAAGGAGAGATTCAGGGCAGAGATAAAAAAACTATTGAAATTATAAGAACAATGTTAGAAAATAACTTTGATTACAAAACTATTTCTAAAATATGTGGAAAAACTATAGAAGAAATAGAAAAAATAAAAGAAACAATGTAAAAAATGACATTAAATGTGCTTACAAAAATATATAAAAAGGTACTTGTCAAAAAGTATCTTTTTTGATACATTATTAATGTAGAATTATAGCAAAGATAAAATTACTGCGAGCGCTATAGTTCTATAAGGGAAAAGTAAAAAGGAGGATGTTTATGGAAAATAAAAAAGTAAAATTAACTAATAGTAACCTAGGGGGGGGGGGCACGAAAAACTAGTAAAATAAAGGCTTTCACCCTCATAGAACTACTCGCTATAATAGTAATACTTGCGATAATAGCAGTAATAACAGTCCCAATAATATTAAATATAATTGAGAATTCAAGAAAGGGAGCAGCAATAGATAGTGCATATGGTTATAGAGATGCCGTAAATCAATACTATATATCAGAACTAACAAAAATAGGAGAGAAAGACCTAGATGGATTCTTTAATCTAGGTACAAATGGAGAACTATTAAATGGTTCTAATCCAGTATCAACTGTAATCCCATTTACAGGGAAAGCTCCAGCCGGAGGAAGTGTAGTTCTAGATGAAGGCTCAGTAGAAGCAGCATGTTTAACCATAGGTGACTATAAAGTAACAATGATAGGAGGAGAAGTATACTCCACAGAAAAAGGAAAATGTAATGGAATAGAAGTATACTTAAATCCAACTGCAACAACTGGACAAAGTACAAGTTGTACAAAGGAAGAATATAGTGAAAATTCAGATACAAATACAAAAAGCGGTTGTATGAAATGGTATGTATATGATGTATCAGATAATGGATATACAATGATACTAGATCATAGTACGACTGAATCAGGAGTAGTCTGGGCATTAAAAAATGATTATGATAGTGTTGTAACTAAAGCAAAAGAATTAGGAATAGAATATTCGAATGGGACAGTTCCAGTTGGTATTTATGATAACTGTAAACAAAGTGATGGAACGACAGTAGCAGGATGTAATAATAGAGGTCCATTGACGGTATTGCAACAATTAAAAACTGATACAGAAAATTGGACAATACCAAATAGAACAGATACATACACAGCAGAAACGACTTCAGGTAATAATTATACAATAGATTATAGTTCCTATAAAGCAAGATTGATAAGTGCCGAAGAAGTAGCAATCATAGTAAGGAAGTCTGATTGGGATACATCACAAGGATATTTTTATTTAGACGGAGCATATAGTACCAGTGATACAACTGGGAAATGGCAAACCCAAGTAGCCCAATCGAAGGGCGCAAGTAATTATGCATGGTTGTATAGTAATCTAACAGACTGTGAAAGTCGTGGTTGTAGTCAAAATACTAGTACTACTAATGCATATGGATATTGGACAAGTACGGCCCGCGACGGTGGTTCTGTTGGTGCGTGGCGTGTGAACCGCAATGGTGACATGAACACTATTTATGTGAATGACCCCAGCCGTGGTGTGCGCCCAGTTATAACAGTTTCTAAATCTCAAATTATTCCTTAACAATGAAACTAATAAAGAAAAAATAAAATCTGATAAAATCATTAATTGAGCTTTTATCGGATTTTTTATTATATATTTTACAATATATTGTTTTTTTTATTAAAAATTATTTTCACAAACATTTGTTTTTTGATATAATTAGATTGTAATTGAAAGGTTATATCTTTGGTGATGATATGAAAGGTAAGTTAATTGTTATTGAGGGAACTGATTGTTCTGGTAAAGAAACACAGGCTAAGTTGTTGATTGAAAGGCTTAAGAATTCTAATATACGAATTGAAATGTTTAGTTTTCCTAATTATAATAGTCCGACAGGGAAAATAATTGGTGGCCCTTATTTGGGTAAGAGTTATATTTGTGATGGCTGGTTTAGTGAAGGAGCACCTAATGTTAATCCTAAGGTTTCTTCTTTGTATTATGCTGCTGATAGACTTTATAATATTGATAAGATTAATTTTTTGTTAGATAATGGTGTTAATGTTATATTGGATCGTTATACTTATTCTAATATGGCGCATCAGGGTTGTAAAATTGATAATTATGATGATAGAATTTCTATGTATGAGTGGTTGGATAATCTTGAGTTTAATTTGCTTGGTCTTCCTAGGCCTGATATTCGTGTTTTTCTTCATATGCCTTTTGAGTGTTCTGTTTCATTGAAGAAAAATAGGGTTGAGGGTTTGGATGAGCATGAGAAGGATGATTTGTATCTGTTGAAGGCTGAGGCTTCTTATATTGAGATTGCTGATAAGTATGATTTTTATACAATTGAGTGTAATGATTCTAATGGCATTAAGTCGATAGATGTTATTGGTAATGAACTTTATGATTATGTTTTTAATAGATTGAATGACTGATATTTTGTATCGGTTTTTTTCATATATTTTAGTGGTGATATTATGTTTTTAATAGCGCATCGTGGTAATAATAATCATGAGTATAGGGAAAATAGTAGGGAGGCTTTTTGTAGTTGTTTTAATACTAGTTATATTGATGGAGTTGAGCTTGATGTACGACTCACTAAGGATCATGTTGTTGTTTTAAGTCATGATAATTTGGTTAATGGTAAGTTGATTGATAGGTGTATTTATAGTAAGATTAAAGATCATGTTGATACTTTGGATGATGTTTTAGGCCTTTTATCTAATAAAAAGAAGATTTTAATTGATATAAAGTGTGATGAGGTTGATATTGTTGATTGTTTGTATGATGTGTTAAAGAAGTATAATTATAATTTATATATATGTAGTTTTAATGAAAAAATTTTGAAGTTGTTTAAGAAGAGGTATTTTAGTTATAAGGTTGGTCTTATTATTGGTTATATGATTAATGTTGATAAGATTCATAATCGTTTTGATTTTAATTCTTTGCACTATAATTTGATTAATAGAATTAATTTTAAGAAGGAAGTTTTTATGTGGACTGTTAATGATAGATTTGTTTGTGAGCGTTTGAAGAAGTTTAAAAATATTAATGTTATTACTGATAAAGCTTATTTGCTTAAGTAGTTGTTTTTATTTTTTGTTGATAATTTGGTTTGATTATAGTATAATCTAGAATGATTAAGGAGACATTTTATGATAGAGAGATTAGATAGTATTGAAAAACGTTATAATGAGTTAAGTTGTGAATTAATGAAGCCTGAAAATATTTCTGATATTAAAAAGACTTTGGAGCTCACTAAGGAACAGGCCCTATTACGTGAGGCTTATGATATTTATCAAGTTTATAAGAAATTGATTAATGATATAGATGACGCTAATAGCATGTTAAAGGATCCTGAACTTGGTGATTTGGCTAAGGAGGAATTGGATGCTTTTTTAGAAAAAAAGGCTGAGTTGGAGAAGAAGATTGAGATTATTTTGTTACCAAAAGATCCTAATGATGGCAAGAATGTTATTGTTGAAATTAGAGGTGCGGCTGGTGGAGATGAAGGTAATATCTTTGCTGGTGATTTGTTTGAAATGTATAAAAAATTGTGTGAAAAAGAAGGTTGGAAAATTGAAATTTTAGATGAGGAGAGAAGTGAGGCTGGTGGTTATTCTTTAATTAGTTTTATGGTTAAGGGTGAGAATGTTTATTCAAAGTTAAAGTATGAAAGTGGTGCGCATAGGGTTCAGAGAGTTCCTTCTACTGAGACTCAGGGTCGTGTTCATACTTCTACTGCTACTGTTTTGGTGATGCCTGAGGTTGAGGAGACTAATTTTCAACTTGATATGAATGAGGTTCGTATTGATATTACTCGTAGTAGTGGTTGTGGTGGACAGGGTGTTAATACAACGGATAGTGCTGTTAGATTAACGCATATTCCTACTGGTATTGTTGTTTATTCACAGACTGAAAGAAGTCAGATTAAGAATAAGGAGAAGGCTATTAAGATATTACAGGCTAGGCTTTATGATTATTATGAACGCCAGGAGAGTGAAAAGTTAGGGGCTGAAAGGCGAAGTAAGATTGGTACTGGTGATAGAAGTGAGAAGATAAGGACTTATAATTATCCTCAGAATCGTGTTACTGATCATAGAATTGGTTTTACTTTGAATGCTCTTGATCGTGTAATGAATGGGGATATCGATAAGGTTATTGATGCTTTGATTGTTGAGGATCAAAATAGGAAGTTAAGAGGTGAGTAGTATGTCTACACATTTTTATTCGAGTGATTTGATTTGTAGTTGTTGTGGTAAAGTTTATTCTGTTTTAAGGCGTAAGAATGCACGTCGTGAAAAGTATAGTTTTAGTATTCATGAGTGTTCTATGTGCCAAAAAAAGACGGTTTTTATTGAGTTAGTGAGTGCTGATGTGGTGAAGAAGGATTTGGAGTTTAAGCCTTTTCTTAATGAAAAGGAACAGTTTATACATGATTTGTTGTATCGTGAGGATGAGAAGCAGAAAGTTTTGGTTAAATGAATTCGCTTGATTATTTAAAGAAGTATTATGATGGTAATATTGATGAGGCTGTTGTTAAGTTAAATAGTGGTATACCTGTTCAGTATATTGTTGGTAATGTTGATTTTTTTGGTTTTACTTTTAAGGTTGATGATCGTGTTTTGATTCCAAGGTTTGAAACTGAGGAATTGGTTGATAAAACTGTTAAGTATATTCGTGATTTTTTTGATTATCCTGTTAGGATTGTTGATCTTGGAACTGGTAGTGGTTGTATTGGGATTACTTTGTCTAAATTGTTAGGTTTATGTGTTGATGCGGTTGATATTAGTGCTTCGGCTTTGGAGGTTGCTAAGGGTAATAGTAAATTAAATAATGCTTCTGTTAATTTTTATTTGGGTAATTTGTTTGAACCGCTTAGTTCTAAGTATGATGTTATTATTAGTAATCCTCCTTATATTTCTTATGATGAGGAGATTGATGATGTTGTTAGGAATAATGAACCTAGTGTTGCTTTATATGCTTGTTGTGATGGTTTGTATTTTTATCAGGAGATTTTTAAAAATTGTAGGGATTATTTGAATGATAGATTTTTGATTGCTTTAGAGATTGGTTGTACACAGGGTGATAGGGTTAAAGACCTTGCTTTAAAGTATTTACCTGGTTGCCGTGTTTTGGTGTTGAAGGATTTGTCTTTTAAGGATCGTTTTGTTTTTGTTTTTAGTGAGTAGTTTTTTCTACTTTTTTTTCTTTTTTTTATTATATAATAGTATTGGTGATGATATGAAAGATAAGTTTTTGAAGTATTCAGATTTACTTTTGGATAGGTGCCTTTGTATTAAAAAGGGACAGCCTTTGTTGATTTCTTCTCCTATTGAGGCGATTGATTTTATTAGAGTTTTATCTTTTCAAGCCTTAAAGAGAGGGGTTAGTGATATTTATTATGATTGGTATGATGATGTTTTAAAGCATGATCAGTTGAAGTTTTTTGGTAATGATGATATAGAAAAAAGTTTTTTTTGGAATAAAAGTGTTTATGATGATTATGCTAAGAAGGGGTCGGCTTTTTTAATGTTTGTATCGGATGATCCTGATATTATGAGTGATATTGATAAGGAAAAAATTGCTTATAGTTCTTTGGTTTTAAGGACTAGTAGACCTTTATATAAAAAGCTTCAATCTACTAATGATATTGCTTGGTGTATAGCGTCTGTTTCTACTTATGGTTGGGCTAAAAAAGTATTTGGTGGTAGTGATTGTGTTGATAGGTTGTGGAATTTGATTTTTGATGTTTGCTTAGTTAATTCTTGTGATCCTATTATGGCATGGAATGATAAGGTTTTGAAGAGTTCAAAGAGGTGTAAAGTTTTGAATAATTTGAATTTGAAGACTTTGCATTATACCAATGCTTTGGGTACGGATTTATTTGTTGGTTTAACTGAGAATACTTTGTGGTATGGTGCTGGTGAAGTGATGGATGATGGTTCTAATATTATTTGTAATATGCCAACTGAGGAGATTTTTACGACGCCAAATAGATGTATGACTAATGGTATTGTTTATAGTTCTAAGCCTCTTGTTTATAGTGGTTATATTATTGATGATTTTTTTCTTGAGTTTAAAGATGGTAGGGTTGTTAATTTTGATGCGAAAAAGGGTAAGGATGTTTTGGCGTCTATTATTAATGGTGATTTAACGTCGTGTTTTTTGGGTGAGTGTGCTTTGGTTGATTTTGATAGTCCTATTTCTAGTAGTAATGTTATTTTTTATACGACTTTGTTTGATGAGAATGCTTCTTGTCATTTAGCACTTGGAATGGGTTTTCCTAATTGTTTAAAGGGTACTGATGGTAAAAGTGATGAGGAGTTGATGGATATGGGTATCAATATTTCGCAGGTTCATGTTGATTTTATGATTGGTACTCGTGATATGAAAATAGAGGGTATTACTTATGATAATAGGAGGGTTGTTATTTTTGAAAATGGTAATTTTGTACTGAAGGTGTAAAAAAATTGACAAATGTCTTTTTTTTTGAGAGAATATTAGTGGAATAAAGAGAGGTGAATAATCATGTATCAGGACAGGTTTGTTTTAACTAGCCAAGATATTTTGGAGAAAGAGTTTAAGATTGATACACGAGGTTATAGACCACAAGAGGTTGATAAGTATTTGGATATTATAATTGGTGATTATAATCAGTTTAATGCTTGTATTAGAGAGTTAGAGGAAAACAATAAGAGTTTGCTTGATGAGAATATGCATTTGAAGCAACAAATTAGAAATTTGACAATGAAGCTCGAGGCGCTTGAGTCTAATAGTAATAATGGTACTAATACGGCTGATGTGCTTAGAAGGTTATCTAATCTTGAAAAAATAATTTATGGTAAGAATAATTAATCTGGACAAACGCTATATTTTAGTGATATAGAGGAAAGTCCATGCTCGCACAGTCTGTGATGATTGTAGTGTTCGTGCATAGGGAAAGAATAACCTATGGTAGATTTTATCTAACGGCGTCGAGGTAACCTAAGTCTTTTGATATGGTTATATTAGACATAAAGTGCCATAGTGACGAATTATTTAGAAATGAATATAAGTGGAACGCGGTAAACCCCACGAGCGAGAAACCCAAATAATGGTAGGGGAGCTTAAGTTTGAGAAACGAATTAAACTTGGGATTGGAGTTATCCAATAGATAAATGTTTGTCGCCTTTTTAGGTACAGAACATGGCTTATAGGATTAATTATGTTTGAAAGTTGGTGTAATATGAAGGAAATAGGTGAGAAGTTAGCAGAAGCGCGAGAGAATATGGGTATCAGCGTTTTGGAGGTTGCTGAGGATTTGAAGGTTCCTGTTAGTCAGGTTGAGAGTATTGAACTTGGTAATATGGATGCTTTTAAGGATATTTTTTATCTTAAGTATTTTATTCGTGATTATGCGAAGTATCTTGGTCTTAATAAAGAGGACTTGGTTGATGAGTTTAATGAGTATTTGTTTGATTATACTTCTAAGTTGTCTTTGGATGAAATTAAGAAGGCTAGGAAAGAGGAAAAAAAGGATAAGATTGAAAAAAAAATTAGGTCTCCTTATACGATTCCTAGAAAAAGTGGCTTTTATATTCCACCAGTTATTATATATGTTTTAATAGGATTGTTAATTTTGATTTTATTTTATCTTATTATTACAAGTATTTAAGGAGTTATTATGAATTTACCTAATAAAATTAGTATTTCAAGAATTATTATTGCTTTAGTTATTGTTGTTATTTTATTGTTTCCTTTTGATTCGGCTGGTATTATTACGTATAAGATTTTTGTTAATGAATCGATTGTTGTTGATATTAAGTATGTAATTGTTGGAGTTTTGTTTATAATTGCTTCAGTTACGGATTATTTTGATGGTTATTTTGCTAGAAAGTTAAAGTGTTCTAGTGATTTTGGTAAGATGATTGATGCGATTGCTGATAAGTTTCTTATTGATTCTGTTTTGATAATTCTTTCGACGATTGGTTTTATTCATCCAGCACTTGCGGTTGTTGTTGTTATGCGTGATGTTCTTGTCGATTCGATTAAGAGGTATTGTGCTAGTTGTGGAATTGTTTTTGGAAGTAGTAAACTTGCTCGTGTTAAGACGATTTTGTTTATGGTTTCGATTACAATGATTTTGTTTTATAATTTACCATTTGAACTTATGAATTTGAAAATTGCGGATATTGTTTTGGTTGTTGCTAGTATCTTGTCTATTGTTTCTGGGTTTGAGTATTATGGTAATGTTAAGAAGGCACTTTTTAAGAAAAAAAAATAAGCTAAGGTACTTGATTAAAAGTATCTTTTTTGGTATATTATTAATGTAGAATTATAGCAAAGATAAAATTACTGCAAGGCTATAGTTCTATGAGTGAAAAGTAAAAAGGAGGATGTTTATGGAAAATAAGAAAATAAAGTTAACTAATAGTAACCTAGGGGGGGGGGG
>CANRPB010000065.1 GCA_947632415.1 uncultured Bacilli bacterium | reverse complement strand
AAAATCATCAATTATTACTTGCCTAAAACAAACAATGTTGCTATAATATGTGGAAACCGATACTTATAAAAGGAGATGTATATATGAAATAAGTATTGAAATACTACCAAAATAAAATCAAGAAGAACTAAAACACCAAGTTTAACTTAAAAAAATATATAAATTACCATAAATAAAAAGAAAGGAATGAAACTATTATGAAATTATCAATAGAAGAAATAAAAGAAACATCAATAGAAAATTTACTTAAAAAAATGATGCCAACTATAAAAAAACTATACAACGAATATGCCGATACCTACAATGAAGAACAATTTATAGAAACAATAAAAAAAATAATAACAAAACAAAAAAATTCCACCAAAAATCAAAATATAGACCTTGAATCAATAATTAAAAAAGAACTATCCAAAAAACCAGACCAAGAACAAGAAATAGAGATACAAATTAATGAATTTATAAACAGAAAAATAATTACCCCCAAAGATTACAAACAAGCATTAAAAGAACTAAAAAAAATAAACGAATATATAAATAAATCACAATTCAAACTAACCCAAAAAACATATATTCAAATCGTAACCAGCAATAGCAAATTAAACAATATGCTACAAACAATAGTAGAAAAAATAACATCAAAAGAAAACAAACTAACACTAGATATACTTATAAATGACGACATAACTATGTCACTAATAGAAACATACTGTATGCTTAATGATATCAGCATTGATTATACTGAATCAGAATTAGACAATACCCCAACAACATTTAACAGCGATATAATATCTTCATATTTAATCGAAATAAAAGAATACAAATTACTAAGCCAAGAAGAAGAAATAAAACTATTCGAAGCCTTACACAAAGGAGACAAAACAGCACGAAAAAAACTTATAAACCATAACCTTCGTCTCGTCACAAGTATAGCCAGAAGATATAAAAACCAAGGCTTAGAATACATGGACTTAATTGGTGAAGGAAATATAGGACTCATGACAGCCATAAACAAATACGATGAAACAAAAGGATATAAATTCTCAACATATGCAGTATGGTGGATACGACAATCTATAGTTCAATTCATAAGAAACAAATCAAGAAACATAAGAATACCAAGTAACATGTACACAAAATTCAACAAATACCAAACCGAAAAAATAAAACTAACCCAAGAACTAGGACACGAGCCATCTATCACAGAAATATCAAAAAAATTAGACATACCAATTCAAAAAATATATGAATTAGAACAAATATATACCGACACAGTGAGCATTGATCAAAAAATAGGCGATGAACAAGACACAGATCTGATAAGTATGATTGCCGACGAAAAAGAAACAACCGAAGAAACAGTAATACAACAAATAGAAGGTGAAGAAATAAGATCCTATCTTGATTGTCTAAAAGAAACCGAAAAAGAAATCATTATACTACGATATGGAATCGGAACTGATAACCCCATGACACTAGAACAAATAGCAAAAATAAAAAATCTAACCAGAGAAAGAATAAGACAAATAGAAGCCAAAGCACTAGTAAAACTTAAAAGATATATTAATAAACTAAAAGAAGAAGACAACAACAAAACCAACCCAAGAAGCAAAATGGGAATTTTAAGAATATTAAATTCATACGGAACCGAAGACGAAATAATGCAAACAATAGATCAACACTTAAACGATTACCAAAAACAACTAATAGAAAAAAGAGAAGGTAATGATCTAACCCATCCTGAAATAAAAAATCTCATAGCAACCGAAAACAGATACTTCTTTAACATCATAATTCCCAAATTAATAAGAGAACTAAACAAACAAAACTCATTCATTAACCAAGAAAAAAACTATTCATACAATCAAATTATAAAAAATATTATGCAAGATACAGAAAACATAAAAAATCCCATTGTTGATGAAATAATAGAAAGCTTAGATTCCAAAAAAACAGCTATAATTTTATTAGCGCTAACATATGGACAACAAAATAATTCATTAAAATATATAGCAAACTGTCTAGATATATACGAACAAGAAGTAATAAACACACTAAACGAATTTTTAGAAAAATACACAAAAAAAATAAAACAATTCAATATAGAAAAAGACGCAACAACAGCCATCATCCAAAACAAAATAGAAAAAACTACTAGACAAAAAGTTTAGTAGTTTTTAAAATGAATAGAACTAACAAAATTAATAATACCACTATGACTCAAAATAGGAGCAGAATCAGAAAAACCATCCAAATCAATTTTAACAATCTTATCATCATTAACTAACTCAATACTAATTTTATCATCAGTAACATAAGCATATCCCCTCTTATCACCACTAAACAATAAAATCTTATTAACCCTACTACTATCACTAAAGGGAACAACAATAGGCGTATACATATCAAAAACAAACTTATTTAAAATATCATCATCACTAGAACTAAAAGAAACACTACTACCAAAATTCAACAAACACTGATACATCAAATCATACCTATCATTAACACCATTATCACTAAAAACTTTCCTTAAATCAATCAATGGATAAAAAGAAGCGTCATCTCGAAAATAAGAATACATATCAGCAAAAAAATCATCAAACCCTACACTATCATCCACTTGTATCCTTAACTCTAAATCACCAGACTTATAAACCTCAAGATTACTATCACTCGAAACAACATCAAAATAATCATACGGATTCTTAAAACTAACAACCGAACTATCAAAATTAACGTCATCAATATTACTAACACTAACCAACTCATAAGTCGTATTAGAAACACGCTCCTCCTGCTGATAATAATTATACACATAATGATTCAAAAGACTATATTTACTATAAAAGAAAAAATAAAACCAAGCACCCAAAACAATAAGAATCACCAAAAACAAGATAACCAACCAACTATAAGATTTCTTCTTATAAAACGAATTACACCTATCCAAAAACACACTTTTCTTATCATCAGAAAAAGAAAGCAAAATAAATTTATCAACCTCATTAATAGTAGCATCCTCCCTATTTAAAATAGCGATCGTTTTATCAATAAAATCATCAAAAGAAGCACTACTATCACAAAGTATACTAACAATATACTTTAAAACCAAAGCATCATCACTATTAATAGGAACAACACAATTATTAACAAGCATACCCAAATACAAATTATCATCACTACTATAAACCAAATAATTACTACCATTCAACCTAAAATACAAAACACAATTCATACCATCACCTAATATAATTCTATAATATAAATAAAAAAAAGTAAACCTATTTTTTATTATGCCAAACAAAACAAAAATGTAATCATCACCAGAAATTATATCCAAATATAATAAAATTTGTTATAATATAGATTGGCGAAAAATTATAAATATATAGAAAGAGGTACCAAACTATATGAAAAAAAACATCGACCTAGCATACGAACTATTTGGAAAAGACTCCGTTACCAAAGCCCTAAAAATAAATAAAAATGACATCGAACACTACGACACTATAGAAAGAGGCAAAGAAGACCTAGTACATATATTTCAAGTAGACTCACAAAGTTCCTTTTATTACTACGATGTCAACATCATAACAAGAAAAAACCGTGTTATATCATGTTACTGCGAATGCCCTCAATTCAACAAAACCAACACATGCAAACACGTAGCCGCTTGCTTAATAAAATACTACAACGAAATAATAAAAGAACCACCAAGCCTATTAGAAATATCAAGCAATATCCTAGAACAATTTAAAAAAGAAAAACCCAAAAACAAAATAAAAGAAGCCGTAAACTTAGAAGTAGAACTAGACTTCAGTAGAAATAACCCCATCTTTAAACTTCATGTAGGAATAAATAAAAAATACGTCATAAACAACGAAACAAAATTCGAAAATTTTATAAACGCCTATATAAACAAAAAAGAATACCGATTTGGAGCAAAATTCACATATGATCCCAACATACATTACCTAAAAGAAGAAGATGAAAGACTCCTAATGTACTTAAATGGTTATACCAAAAACGCCAATAACTACTACTACTATCAAAGAACCAATCCCTTTGAACTAAACGAAAGAGAACTATCAGCCCTATTAGATAAACTAAAAGGAAAAACATTCAGCATAACAGGATATGGAGAAATAAAAGATATAAAATATGAATTTCCAACAACATTTAACTTAAAACCAGAAAAAGACCACTACGAATTATCCATCGAAGACTTTGAAAATCTAAAAATACTAAATAGTAAACTAGAACATATTGTATATAACCACACACTATACATCATTCCTTCACAATATATAAACCTATTATACACAATGCTTTATAATAAAATAGACACAATACTAATTGACCAAAAACACATAGACACCTTTAAAAACGGACTACTTCAAAATATAAAAAATAATATAAACATCAGTGAAGATATAAAAGACATTGTCGTAGTAGGAAAACCAGAAGCATCACTATACTTCGACCTAAAAAGAGACATAATCGACTGTAAAATAAAACTAGACTACAAAGGAAATATTATTGATTACTTCGAAAAAACCGACAATATTGTAAGAGAAGAAGAATACGAACAAGAAATAATAGATGAAATAACCAAAAATAACTTTCAAATAAAAAATAAAAAAATTATTCTTCCCGACATAGATGATATTGGCGACTTCCTAAACGAAGGAATACACACCCTAAGCGAAAAATACAATGTCTACACATCCAAAAAAATTGATAATATCGACATTCTAAAAAAAAGCAATGTACAATCAAACTTCTCAATAGGAACCGACGGAATTATGTCTTATAACTTCAATACCGACAATATCAATATAGAAGAATTAGACGATGTCTTAGCCTCACTAAAAAGAAATAAACGTTACTACAAACTAAAAAACGGCAACATCATTGATATAGACAATAACAAAGAACTACAAGAACTAAACAGTCTTCTAAACGACCTAGAACTATCAAGCAAAGACTTCAAAGATGGAAATGCCATAGTACCAAAATACCGAGCACTCTATATCGATAGCCTAAAAAAACACAAATACAAATCAATCAAAACCGACAACTCCTTCGATAAATTCATCGACAACTTCAATCAATATAAAAACATTTCAATCGACTTTAAAAAAGACGAAAAAATACTAAGAGACTATCAAAAAGAAGGCGTAAAATGGCTATACACCCTATATAAATGTGACTTAGGAGGAATCCTTGCCGACGAAATGGGCCTAGGAAAAAGTCTACAAACAATATGCTTTATTAAACAAGTTATAAACGAAAAAAAAGACGCCAAAATAATGATAGTATGTCCCACATCATTAGTATATAATTGGAAAAAAGAATTTGACAAATTTGCTCCAAAACTAAAATACATAACTGTAGCAGAAAATAAAACCAAACGCCTAGAAATAATCAAAGACTTTGATAAATACAACATCTTCATAACTTCATACGGACTAATTAGAAATGATAACGACGAATACGAAGACAAAAACTTTGAAGTATGCATTATCGATGAAGCCCAAGCCATCAAAAACCATCAAGCCAATATGACTAGAGAAATAAAAAAAATCAAAGCCAGAACCAAAATCGCCTTAACCGGAACACCACTAGAAAACTCCGTTTTAGAACTATGGAGCATCTTTGACTTCATCATGCCAGGATATCTAAACAACATAACAAAATTCAAATCAATATATGGTATTCACGACGTCGACAAAGAATCATTAGAAAAACTAACCAACCTAAACTATCAAATAAAACCATTCATCTTAAGAAGAAAAAAAGCCGATGTATCAAAAGACCTACCAGACAAAATCGAAAATAATATTTACCTAGATTTACCAGACAAACAAAAAACACTATACCTAAGTGTTCTAAAAGAAAGCGAAAAAGAATTTCAAGAAACATTAGCAACCGAAGGAATAGGAAAAGCACGATTCAAAGTTCTACAACTTCTCATGAAACTAAGACAAATATGCGTAGACCCCAATATCCTTTTCACAAACTACAAAGGCGAAGCCATTAAAATGGAAAAACTACTCGAAACAGTCATAAACTACACCAAAGACGGACACAAAATTTTAATATTCAGTAGTTTTAAAATGGTTATAGATAGAGTAAAAGAAATGTTTGACAAAAACAACATATCAAATTACGTCATAGCCGGAGAAGTAAAATCAAAAACAAGAATGGAACTAGTCGACAAATTCAATAACGACGATACCAATTGTTTTCTAATAACACTAAAATCAGGAGGAACAGGTTTAAACCTAACAAGTGCCGATGTCGTAATTCACTTAGATATTTGGTGGAATCCACAAGTAGAAAATCAAGCCACCGATAGAGCCCACCGAATAGGACAAACAAAAAAAGTATCCGTTGTCAAATTTATAACCAAAGGAACAATCGAAGAAAAAATAATAGAACTCCAAAACAAAAAGAAAATCCTAAGCGACAACTTAATAGAAGGAAAAGACAACTCTGGAATGCTATCAAGTCTAAGTGAAAAAGAAATAAAATCACTACTATCATATGGCGAAGACGATTAAAAAAGCAGAAAATAGCTTGACATTTAATCTTTCTTTCATGTATAATCTATACATAGAGTCATAACAACAACTACATTGTTATAACTCTATAGAGCCCCCCCGCTCTAGATTATTTGGAATTTTTCCTCTTTTTTATGTTAGAAAGTACAGATCATAAAATCTGTACTTTCTTTGTCTTAAAAACATTTAAACATCTAAAAATTAGATTTAACATATTCCAAAACCTTATTAATACTATTATTAACACAACATCTAGACAAACCACTATTACGAGCAATAGACCTTTTACTTTTATCATCAAGATAAAAATCTTTAAACATACTAACCCTTTTCTTCATCTTATCAGATTGACTAGAATACAAACTTAGTAACCTATTAATTTCCTCCAAATCCAATCTATCATTAACAGCACGCAAAATATCATAATCAGAACAAATCTCATCACAATCTTTACTACTATAAACAAACTCTTTACACCCATTATTTAACCAACCAACAAAAATAGGAATTAAATCAACAAACTGCTCATAACTAAGACCAAATACTTCACAAACATGATATATATCAGGCTCGTCATTAGCGATAATATAATTCATAATAGACTTAAACAACCTATAATAAGAAAATCCCACCTTATAAGGCATATTTTCATTATCATAACCAACAGTTATATACTTTAAAATCCAAGCATAAGCATAAGTTGAAAAACAAATATTTTTCGTTACATCAAAATTATCAATCGCCTTATAAAGCCCCTCAATACCATATGAAATAAGTTTACTAAAATTATTACAATCCTTCCTCTTAGCAATATTAATAACCAAATAAATATTATGTTCAACAATAACCTTTTTCAAATGACGTTCCCCATTTTTATAACGAACAAACAAAGAATCTAAAATATCCTTACTAAGCACACAATACCTAAAATTATTCTGTCGCAAAACATAATTAATCCAATCCTTATCATCAACATTACTCAATGAAAAATCAATTGAAATACCATGATCAAGCAAAAAATCACAAAGAAAACACCAAAACTTCGCCGAACAAAAATCAAACTCCCTAAAAAAAACAACCTTTCTATTACGAAAAATATCATATATTAAACTATCACAAACACCACAAAAAAACTCATTAAACTTAATAACCTCATCAACATCACTAAAATCAATATTACGCGACAAAACATTATAATCTACATCAATCAACTTCAACGCATTTACATCCAAATTCTTCATAAAATCACCCAAAACTTCGCATATTATAACACAAAAAAAAATAAAGTCAAATTATCACAAAAAATCTTTACTTTAAAAAATGAGTGTGCTAAAATATGACGAAAAAAGAAATCAGAAGGTGATAATGTGAACGTAAAATTGTGCTACTGCATAGGAGACAAACCTAAAATAATTTTAGAAGAAAATTCAAAAGAAGAAATCGACAAACTAACAACAAAATACGAAGACTCAAAAGAACTAAGAAAAAAATATCAAAATCAAATCACAACATATCAAAAAGAACAACAAGAATACATCAATGCCATCGAAAAAAAAATTAGTCGCAAAGAAACAGGCGATATAGTTCTTATCAATCATAAAAATCAACGAATAAGAGTTTTATACAATAAACATGTAATCATATTCAACGAAATAATCGAAATCAATAAATTTTACGAATACCTAGCCATAAACTATCCCGGCTACATTGACGCACTCGAACAATACATAATCAAAGACTTCTACAAAATAGTAAGAAACGTCTATGAAATATACAAAGCAACATATGAACAACTAAGACTACCATCACCCGAAAGAATATACACCAAATACAAACTACAACAAACCAAAACACAAATTGAAGAAGACTTTACAGGAAGTCTATTAGACATCCAACAAAAAGTAAAAAAAACAGGGGGAAATAAAAATGACGGAAAAAATAATATGTGATAAAGAATTAATAAAAAAACTAGTAGGAAAAGATGCCAATAAACTAATAATTCAATACGACAAAAAAACAAAACGAGCATTCTATCAAACCAATACAATGCCCAAAAGATTACCAATACACATATCAAGAGTAAAGGACTTATAAACATTACTCCTATAAAATGTAACTAATAAAAAATCTGATAAAAATCAATAAATTTGATATTTTTTCAGATTTTTTTGTATTTTAAGAAGGA
>CANRPB010000064.1 GCA_947632415.1 uncultured Bacilli bacterium | reverse complement strand
CAAATGATAGGGGAAAAAATGGTTGACTACGAAGATGAATTAAGAGCAAAAGAGGAGGGAAGGATTGCAGGCAAACTTGAGGAAAAAGAAGAAATTATAAGATCAATGTTAGAAAATAACTTTGATTACGAAACAATTTCTAAAATATGTGGAAAAACCATAGAAGAAATAGAAAGAATAAAAGAAACAATGTAAAAAAAGACGTTAAATGTGCTTACCAAAAATAATGAAACTAAAGAAATCTAATAAAAATCATTAAATTTGATATTTATTAGATTTTTTATATTTAATAATAATTTAATAAAAAATATTTCTTTTACACCCTAGATGACTATTAACACTATCTATTTTAAAAAATTATTGACACAAACAAGTGTTCGTGATAAAATATATACAGAAAGGGTGATTAGTATGTTGGAAGTTTTTAAAAGTAAAATGATGTTAGCATTTATGTTTTTAGTTATTATGTTAGTATTTGTTGATTGCTCATTTAATAACAAATTAGAGGAAAAAAATACTGAAAACCTGATTGTTTTAAATTCATAGTATTATTGAAATACTTTTTTTTTTATTATATAATAACTTTAGGTGGTAAGATGATATATTTACTATATGGTGATGAAGAATTTTTAATTGAAGAAGAAATAAAAAAAATCATCAAAACATCAAAAGTTGATGACCTAAATATTTCTAGGTATGACTTAGAAGAAGATAATATTAAAGATGTTATTGATGATGCTAATACAGTATCATTATTTGAAGATAATAAAGTAATAATCGTTAGAGGACTAGATAAATACTTAAAGTTAAAAGACACTAAAATTTTAGAAGATTATATTAATAATATTGTTCCTGAAACAAATTTAATTTTAACTGCCTATAAATTAGACGATAAAAAGAAAATTGTCAAAGACTTAAAGAAAATATCTAAAGTCAAAGAATGTAACAAAAACAAAAATATATCTAACGCAGTAAGACAAATGTTTGATGACTATAAAATCGACTATAAGACAATTGATCTATTAATTAAATTAGTTGGTAGTGATCTCGCTATTATAAAACAAGAAGCCGAAAAATTAAAAACTTATAAAACAGATAAAATAATAACTAGTAAAGATGTCCTAGAATTAGTAAGTGATAATTGTAACGAAGATATATTTGACTTGGTAAACTATATTGTAAATAAAGACAAAGAATCAGCCTTTAATACTTATAGTAAATTAATTAAAAAAAACGAAGAACCAATAAAAATAATTATAACTCTCGCTAATCAATTTAGATTAATTTATCAAGCCAAAGAACTATATAAAAAAGGATGTAGTCAAGATACGATTGCTGATACACTAAGTGTTCATCCATATCGTATTAAATTAGCACTTGAAAAAAGCAAAAATTATAGTAGTAAAATATTATTAAATTATTTATTAAAATTAGCCGACATAGATTCTAAAATAAAAAACGGACTAATTGATAAGAACTTAGCCCTTGAATTATTTATACTTGAAAATTAACCTTGTTGTTTATTCTCTTCTATTTTCATCATTACTCTTTCTAAATTATTTTCATATTTATTATTTTTTGGTATATAATATTTTCTATTTTTCAATTTGCTAGGTAAATACTCTTGATTGACCCAACTATTAGGATAATCATGAGGATACTTATACTCAGTTGAATTAGTTTTAATGTGATCTGGGACACTATAATAGTGTCCATTATTAATATCATTTAAAGCCAAATCAAGGCCTATATAAGCACTATTAGATTTAGGAGATAAAGCAAGATCAATCACCATGACTGCAAGAGGAATTCTAGCCTCAGGAAGCCCAAGCCTTTCACAAGCATTAATACAAGCATCGACACGTATTCCCATATTAGGATTAGCAAGACCAATATCTTCATAAGCAATGACACTCATTCGTCTATATATTATGTCAAGGTCACCAGCATCAATTAAACATCCCAAATAATATAAACTTGCATTGACATCACTTCCACGAATTGATTTTTGAAAAGCACTAATAACATCATAATGCCCATCTTCATTATTATCATAAAAAGAAATTGGCTTGTTATTTATTTTTTTTAGAGTTTCCATATTAATAAAATAATTGGCTGTTGAATAATATGCCAACTCCAAAAAATTATAAGCATATCTTAAGTCACCACCAGAACATTTGGCAATGTGACTTATGCATTCATCATCAATTTTAATATCAGGTAAAACATTTTCTTTAAGACACTTTTTTAATGCATTTACAATATCATTTATAGATAATTCATGAAGTTCAAATATTTGACACCTACTACGAATAGCAGGATTTATTTTGTGATATGGATTAGATGTCGTCATACCAATCAACGTAATTAAACCACTTTCTAAATAAGGAAGTAATAAATCTTGTTTATCCTTATTCATTCTATGTATTTCATCTATTACCACAATTAGACTGCCATACATTTTAGCCTCTTCAATAACAATATCAAAGTCCTTTTTAGTATTTATAACAGCATTTAACATTCTATATTTAAGTTTTAACTCCTCACAAATACTATAAGCAATAGTCGTTTTACCAATGCCCGGTTTGCCATACAAAATCATTGAAAAAATTTTTTTATTTTTGACTAGATTATATAATATCTCACCCGGTGCGACCAAGTGTTGCTGTCCAATAATATCTTCAATTTTTTTAGGGCGCATTCTTATTGCTAATGGTTCCATAACATCACCAAAACGATTATAGCATGTATAAATTAACATGTAAATAAATAAAAAGATGAAAAATTATCAATTATGTGTTAAAATAGAAGAGAGGTGGTTAGATGAGTAAAGCATCAAATCAAGATACACTAGATATAATATATCAATTACTAGAAATGTTAGAACAACTTGGTAAAGTTTCTTCCGAACAACTTTATATATTAAAAGATTATTACAAAAACGATACAAGAAACATCGATATTATAAAAAAAGAATTAAAACGATTATTTGAAGAACCAGATTACGTTCACGATAAGATTCTAGAAATAAAAAAATCAAACAAGGCTAGAAAAATAATTGCCGTTGATGATATAAGTAAAAATGGTAAGTCATACATTAAACTACAATACGATGACGGTTCTATAAGAATATTTGAAAGTAATTTGACAGAAAAGGGTTCAGTAATGTTTGAAGTGCTAAAACAAAATCCCTACAACGATATGACAAATCTATTTGAAGCCTTAACTCAAAATGCCAATGAAGTTGATCCCCAAGAATTTGAACTCAACAAATCTATAGGTTCTACCAAAGGAAATCAAAAAAGACTAGGCGCCCATCCCCAAGCCGGTAAATTTTTTCACTCCGATGCTGACGGTTTTATGAACTTAGTATTCTTTATATTTTTAACAGGAATAGGTATTGGTATATCATTGATGATTTTTATTAATATTTTTGTAAAATAAAAAACAAGTAATTAAGCAACACTAACTTCTTTACTTGTCTTTTTTAAACTTCTCAACTCTCTAGCTGACATTATAATAGTTTCACCGTTATCTAACTTTACTTTTTGTAAATTAGGTTTTTGCATATGTTTCGTTTTATTACAAGCGTGACTTCTTAAATTTCCTGCTAAAGGTTTTTTTTCAGTAATCTTTTTTGCCATAAATTGCCTCCTTTTAACATTTCTTTGCCTTATAACTTTATCATAATTATAAGAATAAGTCAAATAAATTAATCAAAATTATTTTAAAAACAAAATATTTATAGTAAAATTAATATAGGATGTGATAACATGTATGTACCACTAAATATAAAAACCGAAAACACTTTACTTTCAAGTTTAATAAAAATCGATGATTTGATTTCCTTTGCTAAAAAAAATAATATTAAAGCTTTAACAATTACTGATAACAAAATGTATGGTGCATATGAATTTTACAAAAAATGCATTCAAAATGATATTAATCCTATTATTGGTATTGAATTATATTTAGAAGATAAAGAAATAATTTTATATGCTAAAGATTATACTGGATATAAGAATTTGTTAAAACTTGCTTCTATTTCACCTGTTACAGAAGTTGATCTAGAAAACCATAAAGATGGATTATTATGTATAATTCCCTTTAAAAGTATTGCTTTATATGAAAAACTACATAATATTTATATTGATTTATTTATAGGTTATAAAAATAATGACGAAGAAGAACAGATAAAAATTGAACCTAAAGTTTATATGGGAGAAATTTTTTGCCTTGCTAAAGAAGATGAAGCCTATTTAAGATACTTAGATAGTATTAGAAATGGTGTACCTGTTGATAGTATTAAACCTTTAACAGACGTTTATTTAAAACCTTTCACCGAGGTTAAAAAGGAATTTCCCAAACATTTAGATAATAATGCTAAAATAAATGATTTGTGTAAGTTGAAGATTGAATATCATAGTGATTTACTTCCAAGGTATCCATGCCCCGATAATTTAAGTGCCTTTCAGTATTTGAAACGCTTGTGTGTATTAGGACTCAAAAGAATTTTTGGAGATACTGTCAAAGAAATATATGTTGATAGACTTAAGTATGAATTAGATGTAATAAATAAAATGGGTTTTTGTAATTACTTTTTAATTGTTTGGGATTATGTTAATTTTGCTAAAGAACACGATATATTAGTTGGACCAGGAAGAGGAAGTGCAGCGGGATCATTAGTTTCATATGTCTTAAATATAACGACCATTGATCCTATAAGATATAATCTTTTATTTGAACGATTTTTGAATCCAGAGCGAATAACAATGCCCGATATCGATATTGACTTTGAATATACTAAAAGACAAGATGTTGTTGATTATTGTATAAATAAATATGGTGCTAAGAAAGTTGCGCCTATTATAACATTCGGTACTCTTGGTTCCAAACAATCGATAAGAGATGTTGGTAAAAGTTTAGACATTCCTTTAAAGACAATTGATAGAGTTTGTAATCAAATTGATGCTAAAATGTCATTACAAGAAAATTACAACCAAAAAGAAAAGTTTAGAAATATTCTTTTAACTGATGAAAAGTTAATTAAACTTTTTAAGATTGCCTCTAGACTAGAAGGATTAAAACGCCACACTAGTATTCATGCAGCAGGAATAGTGATGTCAGACGTTGATTTAGATGAGATAATTCCTCTAGATTTTAATCATGGTTTGTATAAAACAGCTTATTCGATGGAATACTTAGAAGAACAAGGCCTTTTGAAAATGGATTTTTTGGCTCTTAAAAATTTGACTTTAATTAACGATGTTTTGAAAGATGCTAATATCAAATTTGATGATATTCCATTAAATGATGCTAAGGCTATGAGTTTATTTGGACAGGCTAAAACAAATGGTATTTTCCAGTTTGAGTCAGCAGGAATGATGAGTTTTTTAAAGAAATTTAAGCCTAGTAATTTTGAAGAGGTAGTAGCGACAATTGCTTTATATCGACCAGGTCCAATGGGAAATATTGACACTTATATTAAAAGAAAAAGAGGCCTAGAACCTGTAACATATATTGTCAAGGAATTAGAACCAATTTTAAAGTCAACCTATGGAATTATTATATATCAAGAACAGATAATGCAAATAGCGCAAGTAATGGCTAGTTATTCATTAGGTGAGGCCGATGTTTTAAGAAGGGCAATGAGTAAGAAAAAAGAAGACGTTTTATTAAATGAAAGAAAAAATTTTATCACTAAAAGTGTTAGTAAAGGTTTTTCTTTGAACGATGCAACTAAGGTATATGAGTTAATATTGAAGTTTGCATCATACGGTTTTAATAAGGCTCATTCCGTTGCTTATGCTATGATATCCTATAAGGTTGCTTATTTAAAGGTTCATTATCCACTTATATTTATGTGTCACTTGCTTAATACTAATATAGGTAGTGAGGCTAAAACAAAAGAATATATATTTGAATGTAAAACAGAAAATATTCAAGTTCTTGCACCCGATATTAATCTGAGTTGTAATAGTTATGTTGTAAAAGACAATAAACTTATTTATCCATTTTCTAATATAAAAAATATTGGTATTCAAGCAGTTGAGAAGATCCTATCAGCGCGAAAAGACGAGCCTTTTACAGATATTTTTGATTTTATAACTAGATGTGACTTAGGTAAGTCTAGTCTTGAAAATTTGATATTTACAGGTTGTTTTAATAAACTTGGATATAATAAACGAACCTTGATAGAAAATTTAGATAAGATATTAAATTATCGTGAACTTGGTGACTTGTTGGATGATAAGGAATTGTTACCAGTTATTGAGCAGTATGACGAATATGACAATAAGTTCCTTATGGAAAAAGAACTTGAAATTTTAGGCTTTTATTTGAGTAATCATCCTGTTACTGAGTTTAAAATTAAGTATAATTCCATTGATTTAAAAGATATTGCTGATTATTTTGATAAAAGAGTAAATGTTGTTATATATGTAGATAAGATAAAAATGTTGGAGACAAAGTCTAAAGAGAAAATGTGTTTTGTAACGGCAAGTGATGAAATATCAACAGCTGATGTGGTATTTTTTCCAAGGGCTTATACTATTGCATTTGATGTTCATGATATTTTATATATAAATGCCAAAGTGGAAAAAAGATTTGATAAGTATCAGCTGGTTGTAAATAGAATAAACCAAGTTATAAAACAGTAAGGAGAGTGGTTTGAATGAAGAAAGGATTTACATTGACCGAATTATTGGCAGTAATTGTAGTTTTGGGACTTTTAGCAGTAATATTGATTCCTACTATAAGTAATTTTGTTAATGATTCAAAAGATACATTAAAAAAACAACAAATTACAACAGTCATAAATGGCGCTAAAAAATATGCTGTTGAGAATACGGATATTTTACCTGAGGCTGGAAATGTAGTTAAAGTTAGTGTTGATAAATTAATAGAAGAAGGTGTAATTGAAAGTAGTAGTGATGATGTAAAAATAACTGGTTGTGTTGTAATAAGTTACAATGAAAGTTATAATCAGTATGATTATACTTATAATGAGGTTTGTTCCTAGGTTATATATTTATTTAAATTAGGCATACTAGTATTGGTGATATTATGTACTATGTTAAATATTTTTTAATAGCGTCAATATTAGGTTTTATTTCTGAATCTATATTATATGGTGAAAGTGGCATTTTATATGGCCCTTATACTCCAGTATATGGCATTGGTTCGGTTATTATTTTATTAATTTCTGAGCACATTTTAAAGAAGAGAAATATCAAGCCTTTCTTTAAGTTTTTAATCATTTTTGTAGCCTGTACTTTATTACTAACTTTGACAGAGTTAGTTGGTGGCTTATTAATCGAGAATGTTTTTGGTTATTCCTTCTGGGATTATACTGATAAAAAGTATAATATTGGAAAGTATATTTGCTTAGAAATGGCCTTATTATGGGGTATTTCATCGCTTGTATTTGTTTGTGTTTTAAGACCCGTCATAGATGTAGTGATAAAAAAAATACCTAATTTTTTAATATATATAGTATTAGTTATTTTTGTAATTGATGTAGTTTTTACGTTTTTAGTTAATTAGGAGTATGTTTTATGAAAAGGAAAGTATTAGTAGTTTTTCTTATATTTGTTACATTGATTTTAGTTGGTGTTTTAGTAAATAGACGTGATAATGATCATGTATTGGTTCAAAATACTCGTGATGATATATTAAAAGATCTTTTAGTTTATGATTTCTACAGTGATTTAATTGACAAAGACTTTTTGAATTGGGTTGCTTCTAAGTATGGTGATGATGTTTTATATAAAATTAATGATAAGTTAAAAAGTAACACTTATTCGTTATCTTCTTGGCATGAAGTTACTGGATATTCTCTGCTTGTTTTAACAGAATTATATAATGATATCTATAGTAGTCAGGATAATGTTAAAATAATAGAAGGTAATAAAGATAAAGTAACGATTGGTTTTGTTGGTGATGTATCTCTTGCTGATAACTGGGAAATAATGCCTTATTATGATTCTAGAGGTTCTAATATTTATGGTATTTTATCATCCCCTGTTGTAGATATTATGAATAGTGCTGATTTAATGATCGCTAATAACGAATTTACAATTAGTGATAGAGGCGAAAAAATGCCCAATAAAATTTATACTTTTAGAGCAAGTCCAAAACGTGTTAGTATTTATAATGAGATGGGTGTTGACTTAGTTACGCTTGCTAATAATCATGTATATGATTTTGGTTATGATGCTTTTATGGATACTTTGACAACCCTAAAAGAGTATAATATGCCCTATATTGGTGCTGGAAGAAATATAAGTGAAGCCATAAAACCTTATTATTTTATAATTAATGGTTATAAAATAGGTTTTGTAAATGCTACTAG
Organism: uncultured Bacilli bacterium; assembly: GCA_947632415.1. Classification (GTDB taxonomy): domain Bacteria; phylum Bacillota_I; class Bacilli_A; order RF39; family UBA660; genus UBA3631. The sequence continues at coordinate 707 of CANRPB010000064.1, read as the reverse complement.
GGCTGAGAAGTATATTTTGACACCAGAAGCAACAGAAAGTAGTCCTGGAGTATTTAGAACTTATGATCCTACTTTATTTATGGAGACAATTAAAAAAACTAAAGAAAATAGTGATTTTGTAGTAGCGCTAATTCATTGGGGAAAAGAAGATTCCCATTACTTAGAAGATGTACAAAAAGAAACAAGTAAACTTTATATTGATAGTGGTGCCGATGTTATAGTTGGTACACATGCTCATGTTTTACAAGGAATTGAATTCTATAATAATAAACCTATTGTATATAACATTGGTGATTTTATTTTCAATAGAGAATCAAAAGAAACAGGCATTTTTAATATTATATTGTCAAATGATGGTAAACTTGAATATTCTTTTATTCCATGTAAACAAGATAACTTTAAAACTTCTTTATTATATGACGAAGAAAGAGAAAAAGTTTTAAAAAATATGGAAGAGTGGTCAGTTAATGCGACATTTGATGAAAATGGATATATAAAAGAATCTTAAAAAGGTACTTGCCAAAAAGCATCTTTTTTGATATATTATTAATGTAGAATTATAGCAAAGATAATTACTGCAAGTGCTATAGTTCTATAAGGGAAAAGTAAAAAGGAGTGTATGAAAATGAAATATAAAAAAATAAAATTAACAAATAGTAACCTAGGGGGGGGGGGCACGCCAGACTAGTAAAATAAAGGCTTTCACC